>SCTL01000841.1 GCA_004297495.1 Verrucomicrobiota bacterium | reverse complement strand
AAATGATTGAAGACAGCGTTTTGCTCATGGACGCGGAGAGACTTCGCCAATTTTGCCGTGCGAATCAAGCCTGCGCTACTGCTTCATCAATTCCAACACGGCGGCGGTCATCGCAGTGATGCCGGTCTTGATCGTCGGCTCGGGATCAGGCGACCAGAATGCGGAGTGGAGTGAAGGCAGACTTTTTCCGCCACGGGCCGAGTCCGCGAACACTTCGCGTTTCACACCGCCGACCCAGAAGAAGCAGGTCGGAATCTTCTCCGCTGTTCGACCGTACTCGCTGAAATCTTCGCCGCCCATCACGGGTTTCACCTGCTCGACGTTTTCCTCACCCACCCAGCCTTTGAAAACTTTCGCGAGCCGCCCGGTGAGTTCCGGCGGATTGAAAGTGGCCGGTGTAAATTCATCCTCCACGACCACCACAGGCAATCGGTCTTCCGGCACGCCCGCCGCGAACGCCTGGCCGCGCGCGATGCGTTTGATGGCGGCGAGCGTCTGCTGGCGCACTTCATCGGTGTAGCTGCGCACGGTGAGTTGCAGTTTCACTTCGTCGGGAATGATGTTGTGCTTCGAGCCGCCGTGAATCGAGCCGACCGTCACGACCGCGCCCTCGCCGGGTTCGACTTCGCGGCTCACGATGGTTTGCAGCGCGAGCACGATTTGCGAGGCGAGCACCACGGGATCTTTCGTCGTGTGCGGCCACGCGCCGTGTCCGCCGACACCGCGCACGGTGATGTCCACCGAGTCCACGTTCGCCATCGCCGGACCCGGGACAACACCGATCTTGCCCGCGGCCAAGTCCGCTTTGTCGTGCAGCGCGAGACAAAAATCCGGTTTGGGAAAGCGCGTGAACAAACCATCCTTCAACATCGCGCGCGCGCCGCCGCCGCGTTCCTCTGCGGGCTGGCCGATCAAGACGAGCGTGCCGTGCCATTCCGTTTTGTAAGACGCGAGCACGCGGGCGGTGCCGATGAGCGTCGTCATGTGAAGGTCATGCCCGCAGGCGTGCATCACGGAGACTTCGTTGCCGGCGTCGTCCTTGGTTGTCACCTTGCTGGCGTAGGGCAATCCGGTTTGTTCCTTCACTGGCAACGCATCCATGTCGCTTCGGATGAGCACGGTCGGGCCGCTGCCGTTTTTCAAGACCGCCACGACGCCGAAGCCGCCGACACCGGTGGTGACTTCAAAGCCGACGCGTTTCAATTCCTCGGCGACGCGCGCGGAAGTTTTTTCCTCGTGAAACGAAAGCTCCGGATTTGCGTGCAGTTGTTTGTAGAGTTCAAAGAGGCTGGGATATTCGCCGTTGATCTTCGAGCGCACGACGTCGAACTGGCCTTGAGCCAACGCGCCGAAGCGGGTTGCCATGCAGAGCGTGACGAGGAGTGGGATTCGCATGAGCCGAGGATGGCAGCCCGTGCGGCGGACTTCAACTCACCGCTTCGCCGCGAATTCGAGATCGAAAATCTCATACTCGGTGTGCCGCCAGCCGAGTCGCTCGTAGGTCCGCCGCGCGCGGGCGTTCTCCGCGTGCATGTAGAGGCGCAGGCCGCAGACGGATCGGTCGCGCTTCGCCAGCTTGTGAACGTGATTGAACAAACCGCGAAAGACGCCTTGCTGGCGAAACGCCGGCAACACATAGACACTTTGAATCCACCAGAAGTTGCCATTGCGCCAGTCACTCCACTCGTAGGTGATCATCGTCTGGCCGACGATCACGCCGCCGACTTCCGCGAGGAAATAAATCCCCCTGGCCGGATCACGCAGCAGAGCGTGCACGCCGGGATTGATCCGCGCGGGATTTAATTTGCGCCGCTCGGTCTCCCACGCGAGACGGCAATTGAAGTCAGCGATGGTGGCGGCGTCAGCCAGCCGGG
>SCTL01000840.1 GCA_004297495.1 Verrucomicrobiota bacterium | reverse complement strand
GCAGGTCATCGCGTCTGGCGAATCAGCTTCTGAAACGCAGTGGAAAATTTTGGCAGGAGGATTACTACGACACGCTCGTCTGTGATGAAGCGCACTTGAAGCGAGCCATCCGCTATACCGAGCAGAATCCCGTGAAAGCGTATCTTGCTAAAGCCGCGCGCGAATGGCCGTGGAGTAGCGCCCGTCATCGCGACGAATACGAACGCCTCCCGTGGCAGCGTAGCGGATAAGGAGCGCGACCTTCAGGTCGCTTCAACGTGCGAACGGACGAGGGCGTTGGAAAATGTCTGCGCGTGCTAGTTTGCGTAAGGTGAAGCGGCGTGAACGCCGCGCTCCTGAGACGGAATTTGGGGAACGGTTTCCCAGGGTAGGCGCTCCCCGCCTGTCCGGCGCGGACGGCCAACCCTGGGCTGATGGATTTGAATCCCGTTGGGATTCGAGGACAGAAACCAAAGGAGCTAGTTCGGACTTTCGTCAAAAAGTCCATCCACCGCAGTATCAAATACCTCTTGGACCACTTTAGGAGAACCACACATTCGTCGGACTTCCTCGGTTTGTTCGACAAAATCGTATGCAGCCTTCCTAATCTGCCCGTCTTTCAAAGCTTGAATAGGCAATGCCCGTTCCTTCAAAAAGTTCAACAATCGCCGGACAACAACTCTGTTGGCGGTATTGCGGGTCCGCTTAAACCGCATTGGTTCGCCCAGTTCCTGCCGCAACTTCAACGATTGAATCTCAGACTTAATTTCCTCCAAGGAACTAATCAGAAATTCTTGAGAACTCACTTCGCGTTCCTGAAGCTCTGCCACGCGATAATCACCGAAACTTTTCAGAAAAGTTGAGTGATTTGGATCTTCTTTAGCTTTCTTAAACGTTGCACTTATTTTTGTCGCCAAGCTGCGCTTGAACTCGACAATTTTCCCGAAGCGTAAATCTCTTGGATAGGTCAGATGCTCGATAATGGCAGTGTCAAAAGAGTAATCAGTCTTGTCGTCTTTGACGATGATCGTCGGCTTGTCGAAGGCGAGGCGGAGTCCTAGCTCGAACATCACGTTTGGATTCTTGCCACTCACATCACAAACAACCATCTCGTTATGATAGAGGTTTTGGATAATGCGCTTTTGTATTATTCCAATGTCATCTGCATCACTGACGAGATTCGGCTCAAAGTCAGTGCTGTCAATTGACGACTTTAAGATGGCAAGAACATCGGCCCAATGCTCGGCTGTGCATCCATCGACCCCGGAAATTGGCATGACTATGCCGCACTTTTTCTTTTTGCCGCCAGCGGGTTTTGATTTTGCAGCCATGAAAGATTGAATCATTTTACGCGGTGCTTGTCCCGCGTTATTAGGGCTTAATTTTTCGCCCCCGCCAACTCTTCCTCAAAATCCACGATCTCTTTGATCTGCACCAGAAACCAGCGGTCGATTTTCGTGAGGTTGAAGATCTCCTCGATGGTGAAGCCGGCGCGCAGGGCGTGGCGGATGAAGAAGATGCGTTCGGCGTTGGGCACGCTCAGCTTGCGGCTGATGACGTCGCGCGGGAGGATGTCGCGGTCGCCATAGACTTCCGTGCCGATGCGCCAGGGTTTGCCGTCGCCGCCCAGGCCGCTGCGGCCAATCTCCAGCGAGCGCAGGCATTTTTGCAGGCTTTCCTTGAACGTGCGGCCGATGGCCATCGCTTCGCCCACGCTTTTCATTTGCGTGGTGAGCGTCGGGTCGGCCTGCGGAAATTTCTCGAAGGCAAAGCGCGGGATTTTGGTGACGACGTAATCAATGCTCGGCTCGAAGCTCGCGGGAGTTTCGCGCGTGATGTCGTTCTTGAGTTCGTCGAGCAGGTAGCCGACGGCGAGTTTGGC
>SCTL01000839.1 GCA_004297495.1 Verrucomicrobiota bacterium | reverse complement strand
AAGTTCACCCAACACCTCAACCACACAGGCTTGATATGAAACGAAACTTCCTCCTCGCCACACTCACCCTAATCGCCGGATCGCTTCTCGCCGCCGACTCCAGCCCGAAAGATGACGTCGCCAGCGCGGCCAAAAAACTTGGCGAGAAAGCGAACTACAGTTGGCACACCACCGTGGCCGTGCCCGAAGGCAGCCGGTTTCGTCCCGGCCCGACGGATGGCAAGACGGAGAAAGACGGTGTCACGCATCTGAAGATGTCTTTCGGCGACAACACCACGGAAGCATTCCTGAAAGGCGACAAAGGCGCGGTCAGCGATCCCGACGGCGGCTGGCAATCACTCGCCGATCTGGACAACGCTGAAGGCCCGCGCCGTTTCATGGGCGGCATGTTGCGCAATTTCAAAGCGCCCGCCGTGCAGGCCGCCGAACTGGCCGGCGACGCGAAGGAATTGAAGAAGGACGGCGATGCGCTCGCGGGCGAGCTGACCGAGGAGCGCGCCAAGGCGTTGCTCACCTTCCGCCCGCGCGCCGGCAGCGGCGGTGAAGCCCCGGCCGTGAGCGGCGCGAAAGGCTCGGTGAAATTCTGGGTGAAAGACGGTGTGCTCGCGAAATACGAATTCAACGTCAGCGGCAAGATCAACTTCAACGGCACCGACCGCGACGTCGAACGCACGACGACCACCGAAATCAAAGAAGTCGGCTCGACCAAAGTGGAAGTGCCGGACGAGGCGAAGAAGAAGCTCACGCCCGAGCCGGCGGCGAGTCCGGCGAAAAAGTAAGGGTGGTCGCGATTTGACCGGCGTGGTCGGCTCTCTGATTCGCAACCCGACCAATGTTAGCGAGGCTCTTTCGCTGACTCCATTTTTTGCAACGCTTCGAGCGCGGCAAGATAGCGTTCGGATTGCGGGTTCAATTTAACCGCCGCCTGCGCGTGAGAAATCGCCTCGGCGATGTTGCCCTGCTTCGCGAGCAGGACTGCCAGATTGCAATGCGCGTCAGCGTAATCGGGATCGAGTCGGACGGCGGCGGCAAAATGCGTCAGGGCTTCATCCAGTTTCCCCTGCCCCGCCAGCGCCGCGCCGAGATTGCTTTCGGCCTCCGGGTAATCAGGGCGCAATCGCAACGCCGCCCGCAGTTCGGGGATCGCCTCGTCCATCCGGCCTTGCGCCGTGAGCAGCGCTCCTAAATTGTGATGCGCCACGGCAAAATCCGGCTTCAGTCGCACCGACTCGGCGTAATGCCGGATCGCGCGTTCGAGGTCGCCCTGCTGCGCGACCAGATTCACAGCGATGTTGTAGTGCGTGACCCCGCGCGTCTCGTCCGCGTTCACCATGGCCCGGTTGCAGATCAAGGCGGCGGCCGTCGCCACCACCGCGCCCAGGAAGATTCGCGAGACCAATTTTTCCCGGACTGACAAAACCAGATTTGCCAACCCGGCGCTCATGAAGAGCAGCAGGAAGGGCGCGAGCGGAAAGCGGTAACGCGAGTAGAGACAGAACACCGACACGCTGGCGGCGAACGCCAGCGTCATCGCATGGAGCAACCAAAGCTCGCCGCGCCGGGGCCAGGTCAGGCACACGCCCAGCATCGCCAGCGGAACCAGCACGCCAAAATGGAAAACGCGGAAGAGCATTCGGAGCAGCGGCGACCATTCGCCGTAAGTGCAAGGGTCATCGGTGTCGCCGACCTCGGCCACGTTCCAGACCAGCAGCCACTTTCGCCCCAGTAAACG
Source organism: Verrucomicrobiota bacterium (assembly GCA_004297495.1). Classification (GTDB taxonomy): domain Bacteria; phylum Verrucomicrobiota; class Verrucomicrobiia; order Limisphaerales; family JADLHS01; genus SCTL01. The sequence goes on along the minus strand of SCTL01000839.1, from coordinate 3,118 downwards.
CAGCCAGCGCGCGGGACTTTCGCGGATGTCCGACACGGTGCGCATCGTCCAATAGTGGGAAACTTCGCCGGGACTTAACGCCCGGCCCGCCGCCTGTTCCGCCAGCGCGACGGCGTCTGATTTTTCAAATTTCACGTTGGCGTGGCCCCAGATCAGGGCGTTGAAGAAACCATCCGCGTTCCGGTTGTTGCCGAGGTAGAAATTGTAGCCGAACTGCGAAGTGGTCGGTTGCAACCCGCCGCCCAGCGAATGATTGCGCCACGCCACGGGCAGCAGCGGCACCATCAAACCGAGCCACAAAAATCCGGTCCAGCGAAGCCGGTTCCGCCGCGCTTCCCGCCGCCACGCCACCCACAACCAAACCAGCAGCACCGGCAGAAAGACCAGCGCGTTCTCGCGGGTGAGCGCAAACAACCCCAGCGCCACGCCGGCCATAAACCACCAACGGCCCGCCGCTCGTTCGCGCAATCGCCCGGCGATCGCCAGCAACGCGCAGACGAAAAACGAATCCAGGACCGACTTCTGAATCGCGCCGTCGTAAAACACGGCCACCGGATAGATCGCCAGCAACGCGCCCGCCAGCAATCCGGTTTCCCGTGAAAAGAAACTCCGCCCCGCGCGGGCCAGCAGCACGCACGAGGTGGCCCCGATAAGAAGCTGCACGAGCTTCAAAACTAAAGGGCTTCTGGCGAACAGGCTGTAAACCGTCGCCATGAAATAGGGATAGAGCGGAGCTTGAAAAAACACTTCGTGACCCAGCCAGTCGCCTCCGGCGATTTCCCGCGCCCACGCATCGTAAGCGACGGCGTCGCCCATCAACAAACCGGAGACATCCGCATCTCGGAGTTGCCACAAATAAATTCCCCGCACGGCCAGCGCAAAAATCCAGAGGCAAATCGCGGCGATCAATCCTCCCCGACTGCTTAACCATTGGTTCAAGGTTTTCAAGGCGCTCCGGTCGAGGCTCGATCAAAATGCCGCCGACTGGCGCTCGCGTTGGACGAGCCGCCAGCTCTCCGCGTAGCCGACCGCGTGCGCGAGTTGGATGGCTTCCGCAAAATTCAACCCCACCTCCTCCGGCGCGTGGGCGTCGGAGCCGAAGGTGATGGGCACGCCTTTGGCGAACGCGAGTTGAAGGATTTCACGGCTGGGATAAATTTCTTTGCAGTCTTTGCGCAGGCCGGCGGTGTTGAGTTCGATGGCGCAATTGTGCTGCTTGGCCGCGTCCAAAAACTTTTCGTAGAGCGGCGTGCAATCGCGCGTCGGACGATGGCCGAATTTTTTCGGCAAGTCGGCGTGACCGATGATTTCAAACAAGCCGGTCTTCGCCGCCATCGTCAGGCGGTCGAAATAAACGGACCAGACTTCAAACGCGTCGCGATTTTTCCACTTGGAAAGTTGGAACGGACTGTCCACCGCCCAGTCGTCCGACACGTAATGCACCGAGCCGATGAAATAATCCCACGGATGCCGCGCGGCGAGTGAGCGAATCCAATCCTCGTGGCCGGGCAGATAATCCACTTCGAGGCCGAGGCGGATGGTGAGTTGCGGGAACTCGCGTTGCGCGCGGCGGACTTTCTCCACGTATTCATCGAGTTGATCGTTGCGCATCCGCCAGTCGTCGAAATCATCGCGCGCCATCGGCGAGTGATCGGTGAAGCCGATTTCGGTGAGGCCGATTTCGAGCGCGCGGCGGGCGTAATCCACGGGCTCGCCGCTGGCGTGGCGGCAGAGCGGCGTGTGCATGTGGTAGTCAGGCGGCAACGGCACGGGGTTGAGTGTTGAAAGTTGAGAGTGGAGAGTCGAATCAAAACTGGCCGGAGACAATTGGCCCAAACTCCGGCGCGCGGCACTCCGGGCCGCAGCAATGATGATGGCGGAACGGCGTTGGAATTTTCGTGTTGTTTAGAACGGTTGCCAAAAATAATTTCCGAATCCCCGGCGGCAAACCCCTCACCCGGCCTGCGGCCACCCTCTCCCCATCGGATGGGGAGAGGGACGGGGTGAGGGGCTTTTCGGAAATGAATTATGGCAACCGTTCTAACCGAGTCGGAGCCGCTGCGGCCCGGAGTGCCGCGCGCCGTTATTTCTTTAGCCGATAGAAGCGTTCAGGCTCGGTCACGAGTGGCGTGATGAGGACACTGCGATTCGTGCCGTCGTTGCTGACCGCGTTGGTCAAGGTCGTCCAGACAATCACCGGTTGGAGATTGGTCGTGGTTTGGACGGTGAACACATTCGGCGTCGCGCTCGGCCAGGAGATGAACACCTGAGTTGAGTTTGTCAGCGCGACATTCAACGTCGGCGACGTGAGCGGCGTGACGGTGACGGTGACGGAGTCGGTGTTGTTCGCGGGCGTGGCGTCGGCGGCGCTGGAGGTCGCGCTGGCGGTGTTGGTAATGCTGCCAACGGCGGTGGCGGTGGCGGTGATGGTCACGCTCGCGCCCGCGCCGATGCCCAAACTGCCCAGGCTCGCGGTGACCGCGCCACCGGAGTTCGTGACGCTGCCTTGCGATGCGCTGGCCGAGACAAACGTCATGCCGGACGGAAGCGTGTCCGTGACGCTGACGCCGGTTGCGCCGGTCGCGCCGCTGTTCGTAACCGTGATCGTGTAGGTGAGATTGTCGCACTCGACGACCGAGCCGACGCTGGCGGATTTGTCGAGCACGAGGTCGGGTGACGCAACCACGCCGGTTGCGGTCCAGGTGAAGACGTCGTCGGTCAGGTTCAAATCGAGCGCAACGAGATCGGTGGCGGAACTGGCGAAGCCGATGACGTTGCCGTTGGTGCTGATGGTGGCTTCCCACGAACCGTCATTGCCCGAACCAGTGACGAAGCGGTTCTGGCTGACGAGCACGGTCGTGCCGGTCAGGAGGTCGCGGCGGAAAACATTGTCCGTGCTCGGATAATCGCCAGCGGCGAGATCGCTGGCGTCGCTGTGGAAGGTGACGTAGCGGCCATCCGTCGAGAGGTGCTGGTAGTCGTAATCCCAGAAATAGGAGTGGCCATTCCCCGAGGCCGTGCCGGGGCAATTCACGCTGATGAGCGTGGTGGTGCCGGCCAGGGTATCGCGGATGAAGACATCGGTCTTGCCGTTGCCGTCGTTGGAGACCAAATCATC
>SCTL01000838.1 GCA_004297495.1 Verrucomicrobiota bacterium | reverse complement strand
TTGGATTCAAGGCCGCGTTCTGTTTTCATGCCGGCGGATTTTGGAGCGCAGCTTTTCAAAACATGATTTCAGCACTCAGGATTTTGATCGAACCGCAGGCCGTCTGGACCCGACTGGCCAGGGCGCGGCCCGGACTTTTGCGCACCGCGCTGGGCCTGCTGGTGCCGTTGCTGATGCTCACGGCTGCCTTGGAGGGTTGGAGTTTGATGCGTTGGGGACATCCCCGTGGCACGGAAGAGACGCACATCTACAAATTCACCCTCGCCCAAGCCGTGGGCTTTGAATTGATTCAAGTCGCGCTGGCAGTCGTCATCATCGGTCTCGCCTCCGTGCTGGTGCGTTCCTTCGCCCGCTCCATTCAGGGGCGGCAAACTTTTTCCGAGGCTTTCACGCTCGTCACCTATGGACTCTCGCCGCTGCTGCTGGCACAAACGCTCGATGCCTTTCCCGTCATCCATCCGTGGGTCGCGTGGGGCGTGGGCATCGTGCTGGTCGGCCGCGCGCTCTATGACGGCGTGCCCCAAGTGTTGCTGCCCGATCCGCCGAACGCGTTCGGGCTTTACCTCATGACGTTGCTGCTGCTGGCGACCACCACGGGATTGGCGCGCTTCTTCACCACGCTCTATCTCGACGGCGAACTGCCGCGACTCGAACAAACGGTCACGGAGCTCATCGCCCGAGTGCTGCCCTGACGGACCAATCGTGGCGCTCGAGTTTCTCCCGCGCTGCGGTTCCGCTCAGTCCGCTCAACTGGCTCAAAATTCGCACCGCCCGCGCGCGCAACTTCACGTTGCTGGCCGCCACGTCAATCATCAGGTTGCTGTTCACTTTCCCCAGGCGAACCATCGCGAGCGTCGTGAACAAATTCAAAATCAGTTTCGTCGCCGTGCCCGCCTTGAGCCGCGTCGAACCGGTCAGCAATTCCGGCCCGAGATTCGGCGCGATCATCACGGTGGGCCGCCACGCTCGCGGGATTTGCAGATGTGGATTGAAGCAAAGCAACACGGTGCCGGCCCTGCACCGCCTGGCTTCGCGCAACGCGCCCCAGACAAATGGCGTCGTCCCGCTCGCCGCGATGCCGACGACCACGTCACGCGCCGAGACGCGATGCGCGCGAATCGCCTGCGCTCCCGCAGCGGGGTCGTCTTCCGCTCCTTCGACCGATTTTCTCAGCGCGCCTTCGCCGCCCGCGATGATGCCTTGCACCATTTCCACCGGCGTGTGAAACGTCGGCGGGCACTCGCTGGCGTCCAGCACGCCGAGCCGGCCGCTCGTCCCCGCGCCGACGTAGAATAAACGACCGCCACGCTGGAACGAGCGCGTGATCAAGCGGATTGCTTGCTCAATCTTCTTTCGCTCGCGAAGAATCTTCGCTGGCACGCCCGCCTCTTCGCGCAGAAACAATTCAATCGAACTGGCCAGACTCATTTCATCCAATCGCACCGAACGCGGATGCCGCTGTTCCGTCGGCGACAAGCGCAGCGAACAAACGATCGGTTTTAATTTTGCGGAGGCTTTGGCGGCGCGGACTGGCATCGCCGGCATTATCCGGGCGAGCACGCTCATTTCAAAACAAATCATCACCGACTGGCAAATCGAGCGGACATCGGTTATTCGTCTGGCATGTCAGCGATTGAACAGAACATCTTGAAAGCATTGCGCGAACTCGACACCGCCGTGAAAGGCATGGCCACGGCGAACCCGAAGCCGGATCTCACGCCGCTCTTCACGCGCATTGACGAACTCGCCTACCAACTTCCGCGCACCGCCGATCCCGAGCTGCTCCATTTCCTGCAACGCAAGAGTTACGAAAAGGCCCGCCAGAAACTCGAAGGCCAGGCGGTGACGCGCGGCTCGTGCGGTCGTTGATCCCATGTCTCTCACGCCGCTCGACGACACCATCGCCGCCATCGCCACGCCGCTGGGCGAGGGTGGATTGGCCGTGGTCCGCATTTCCGGCGACGCCGCGTTGCAGGTGGCGGATAAAACTTTTCTGCCAGTCGGGAAAAACTCCCGCAAACCGAGCGAGGCCGACTCGCACACGATTCATTACGGCAAAGTCATGCGCGCGGGCCGCCAGGTGGACGAAGTGCTCTGCGCCGTGATGCGCGCGCCGCGCACGTTCACGCGACAGGACGTGGTGGAGATCAGTTGCCATGGCGGAATTCTTTCCACCAAATCCGTCCTCGACGCGATTCTGGAGAACGGCGCGCGGCTGGCCGAGCCGGGCGAATTCACCAAGCGCGCTTTTCTCAATGGTCGCATTGACCTCACGCAAGCCGAGGCCATCGCCGATTTGATTCACTCGCGCACCGAACTCGCGCTCACCGCCGCCAACGAACAGCTCGCCGGCAAACTTTCCCAGCGCATCAATCAACTGCGCGACGACCTGATGACCACGCTCGCGCACATCGAGGCTTACATTGATTTCCCCGAAGAGCATCTCGAAGAGGAAACGCGCGAACAGCTTCTCCAGCGACTCGAAAACGGCGTGAAGTTCATGGACGAATTGCTGCTCACGGCGAATGAAGGACAAATCCTGCGCCGGGGCGTGCGCGCCGTCATCGTGGGCCGGCCCAATGCGGGAAAATCCAGCCTGCTCAATCAACTGCTGGGCCGCGACCGCGCCATCGTTTCGCACATTCCGGGCACGACGCGCGACACCATCGAGGAAACGGCGAACATCCGCGGCATCCCGGTCGTACTGATTGATACCGCCGGTCTGCGCGAGGCGCGTGATGAAATCGAGAGCGAAGGAATCCGTCGCAGTCATGAGTCGCTTGCCACAGCGGAAGTTATTCTGCACGTGCTCGACGCGTCCGAAGCGTTGACGGCGGAGGACGAAAAATTTCTCGCCGATTTCGCGAGCAAGAAACGGATTCTTGTTCGCAACAAAATGGATTTGCCGGCAAAACTGGAATTGCCCGCGCAGGATTCGCCAACGGTGAGCGTTTGCTCCCTCACGGGCAAAGGCCTCGAAGAATTGAAAGATGCGATCAAAAGCCTCGTCTGGTCCGGCCAGATTAACAACGAAATGCTTCAGGTGATGATCAATTCCCGTCATCAGGACGCGCTCAAACGCACGCGCGCCTCGACCATCCTGGCGCTCGATGCGTTGCGCGCGGATGTGTTTCTCGACCTCGTGGCAGTGGATTTGTTCGTCGCCGTCCGGGCGGTCGGCGAGATCGTCGGCAAGACCGCCACGGAGGATTTGCTGGACAAAATTTTCAGCCAGTTCTGCATCGGAAAGTAATCGCCGAAATAAGTTCCTGTTGCTTTTTGTCTGCGATTAACAGTAAAAGGCGCGCGACAACTGCATGGGCAAGGCATTGATCATCGCCGAGAAACCGTCCGTCGCCAGCGACATCAGCAAGGCGCTCGGAAAGTTTCAGAAGCACGAAGACCACTTCGAGAACGACCAATACGTCGTCTCGTCGGCGGTCGGGCATCTGCTCACCATCGTCCCGCCGCCGGGCGTCGAAGCCGCGCGTGGCAAGTGGACGTTCAAGTGCCTGCCCGTCATCCCGCCGCACTTCGATCTCGAACCGATTGAGAAAACCGAGAAGCGCCTGAACGCGCTCAAGCGGCTCATCAAGCGCGAGGACGTCACGTCGCTCATCAACGCCTGCGACGCCGGGCGCGAGGGCGAATTGATCTTCCGCAACATCGTCCGCTACACGAAAGCGAAGCAACCGATCCAGCGCCTCTGGCTGCAATCCATGACGCCCGCCGCGATTCGCGAAGGCTTCGAGAAACTGCGTGACGATGCGTCCATGCAACCGCTGTCCGACGCGGCGACGAGCCGCAGCGAAGCAGACTGGCTCGTGGGCATCAACGGCACGCGGGCGATGACGGCGTTCAACTCGAAGCTCGGCGGATTCTTCAAGACCACCGTGGGCCGCGTGCAGACGCCGACGCTGGCGATCCTTGTCGAACGCGAGCAAAAGATTAAAAAATTCGCCCCGCGGGAGTTTTGTGAAGTTCACGGAACGTTTGCCGCGAAAGCCGGTGAATACCCGGGGCGTTGGTTTGATGAGAGTTTTAAGAAGGAAGAATCTGAATTAGATCGCGCAAAGCGACTGCTTGTTGGTTTGGACTTGGCATTGCCCGACGTTGAAGAGCGCCTTGTCGAAACGCGCGGTTCACTGTGGGACGAACATCGTGTGGCGATAC
>SCTL01000837.1 GCA_004297495.1 Verrucomicrobiota bacterium | reverse complement strand
TCATGGCCATCGTGATTCCGGTGGCGGTGCAGGGCCTGCGCATCGCGAGCCGCGCGGGTTCGGTGGCGGAAAGAAAAGCGCTGGGTGCGCGGCTGGCAGAGACGAAGTTGAACGAATTGCTCGTGACCGGCCAATGGCAGTCCGCCGCGCAGAAGGGAACGATGCGCGAGGGCTTGCAGGATTATTCGTGGAATTTGCAGTCCGAGCCGTGGGCCGAAGACGGCGCGATGCGGCTCGTGACCGTGCACGTGATGGTGCCGGTGCAGGGACAGGATTACGACGTGCATGTCAGCACGCTGGTGGATGCAACGCAGTGAAAGTAATTGAGACAAACAATGCCAGCCGGAGCGCGGACGCCTCGTCCGCGAGTCCCCGCCATTGTGTAGTCGCGCGGACGAGGCGTCCGCGCTCCGATCGGTCGGCGGGTTTCACTCTGTTGGAACTCCTCCTCGCCGTGCTCGTGTTTTCCATCGTGCTCGCGGCGATGCACACGGTTTTCTACAGCGCCTTCAAACTGCGCAGCAAAACCACCGACGCCATCGAGCGTTCACTGCCGTTGCAACAGACGCTCGCGATCATCAAGCGCGATCTGGCGAATCTCGTTCCGCCGGGCGGCGCGTTGTCAGGACAATTGCAAAGCACGCCGAACAGTTCCACGAGCGGCGGGATGTCGGCTTCGCTGAGTCGGCAGAGCGGCCCGCAGTTTTACACGGCGGTCGGCATGGTGGAGGACAGCGCGCCGTGGGGCGAGATCGAGCGCGTGTCGTATTACCTCGCGCAATCCACCAACGGCACGCCGGGCCAGGACTTGTTCCGCTCGGTCGCGCGCAATCTGCTGCCCGTGACGCAGGACCAGACCACCGACCAGTTCATGATGGGCGGCGTGCAGGCCATCACGTTTCAGTATTACGACGGCAGCGCGTGGAAAGACACGTGGGACTCGACGCTGGCCGACGCGACGACGGGCCTCACGAACAATCTGCCGCGCGCGATCAAGATGGATTTGCAGCTTTTCAACGAGAACCAATCGTTCGGCACGCCGTCGCCGGTGGAACTCATCGTGCCCGTCATGGTGCTGGCGAAAACGAACGTGACTCAGGCGATAACGACGGAATGAAACTGCACGCGCCAACAAAATCGAAACGCGAGAACGGATCGTTGCTGATCATCGTTCTGTGGATTGCGTTTGGCCTCGTGGCGCTCACGCTGTACTTCGCGCACGCGATGAATCAGGAGTTGCACGCGTCGGACAATCGCGTCGCCGCGCTCGAAGCGAATCAGGCGATTGACGGTGCGGCGCGTTACTTGAGCAATTATCTCGCGAGTTCGGTGTATCCGGGCGCGTTGCCTAATCCGGCGGACCTCCATTGCGAGGCTGTGCCGGTGGGTGACGCGAAGTTTTGGTTCATCGGTCGTGACACGAACGATTGGGAAACGAGCACGGCGAAGCCGGCGTTCGGGTTGGTGGACGAAGCATCGAAAATAAATCTTAACGCACCGTGGCTGACCGCGGACATGATTCAATATCTGCCCGGCATGACGCCACAAATTGCCGGAGCGATCATTGACTGGCGCGATTCGGACGGCAGCGTTTCCACCGACGGCGCGGAGGACGAAACCTACGGTCGCTTGACGACGCCATACAAAACCAAGAACGCGCCGTTCGAGTCGGTCGAGGAACTGCGGCTGGTCGCGGGGATGACGAAGGACATTCTTTACGGCGAGGATGCGAACGAGAACGGCGTGCTGGACGCGAACGAGAACGACGCCGACAACTCCGCGCCGAACGACAACCGCGATGGCCGGCTTGATCCGGGCCTGATGGAATACTTCACGGTTTACAGCGCCGAGCCGATGACGGGCACGAACATCAACACTCAGGAAGACGTGCAAACGTTGCTTGAGACCACGCTGGGCCAGTCGCGCGCGACGGAAATTGTCGGCCAGCTTTTCCCGCGTCGTGGCCCGGGCCGGCCGCCGGCCGCGTCGATGAGCAGTGTGATGGAATTTTATTTGAAGGGCGGATTCACGGCGGACGAGTTCGCGCAGGTCTATGATAACTTGTCGCCGACCACGAACTGTCTGGTGAACGTGAACACGGCGAGCCAGGCGGTGCTGGAATGCTTGCCCGGCATCGGGACGGATTACGGGGCGACGCTGGTGACTTATCGCGAATCAAATCCGTCCAAACTCACGAGCGTCGCGTGGGTGGCTGAAGCAATGAACAACGATACGAACGCCGTCCTCGCCGGGCCTTACATCACCACGCACAGCTACCAGTACACGGCGGACATCGCGGCGGTGGGCCATCACAATCGCGGCTATCAACGCGTGCGGTTCGTCTTCGACACGAGCGAAGGCTCGCCGATCATTGTCCGCCGGCAGGACATCACGCATCTCGGCTGGGCGCTCGGCAAGGACACGCGGACGGAACTTTTGGCGTCGGCCAAGGAGACACAGACACGATGATTGACTTGAAACAACTCGACAAACTTTTCCAGCGACAGCCCGGCAGTTCGCTGCTTGGCCTGTCATTCGATGGCAGCCGGCTCGAAGGCGCGCTGGTGCGACGGACCAACGGCTCGGTGGAAATCAAAAAGACTTTTGCCGTGTCGCTCTCGCTGGATCCGTTGACGGCGGAGGTCGAACTCGCGGGCCGCGAAATTCGCAACCAACTCGACGCCGAACAAATCCGCGAGCGCTGGTGCGCGGTCTGCCTGCCGTTGAATTGGGCGCTCACGCTCACGGTGAAGTTGCCGGAGATTCCAGAAGAAGACGTCGCCGATTTTTTGCAGATCGAAGCGGAGCGCGGGTTGCCGTACAGCCCGGACGAATTAATGCTGGCGCATTCGCGTTTCATCGGCGCGAACGGGGAAAAGTTTGCGACTTTAGTGGGGATTCCACGTGAACACGTCACGCGGCTCGAAGCCGTGCTGCAAGCAGCGCAGCTTCGGCCCGTGACGTTCTCGCTCGGACTGACCGCGCTGCAACGCGCGGATGTGGAGTCGGGCGACGGCACGCTCGCATTGCTGCCGGGCGAGGCCAACGTGGCGATGCAGATTTCCTGCGGTGGCGGCGTGGCGAATCTGCGGACGTTTGACGGCGTGTTCGAGCAGGTCGGCGCGGGACGCGAGTTGCAGGTCGAACAGATCACGCGCGAGTTGCGTATCACGCTCGGGCAATTGCCGCACGAGGTTCGCGACGCGATCAAGCGCGTGCGCGTGTTCGGTCGCAGCGAGGCGGCGCAGGAACTCGCCGAGGAACTGCGCGGCGCGGCGGATTCGTGGGGGCTGAAGATCGAACACGTGCGCGATCATGCGGCGGAGGAATTCGGCGTGAAAGTTCCGGGCGGCACGGCGGTTTCATCCGCGCTCACCGTCGCGGTGCGGCGGCTGGCGGGCGTGGAAGGTTTTGAATTTTTGCCTCCGAAGATCAGCGAGTGGCAGAAGCTTACCGAGCGTTATTCCTCCGGCAAGCTGGCTTACGCCGGCATGGGCGCGGGCGCGGTGGCGCTCAGTGTGATGCTCGCGTTCTTCATTCAGCAGATTGTGTTGTGGCACTGGCAATCGAAATGGTCGCACATGGAAAAGCGCGTCGGCGAACTGACGCAGATGCGCGATCAAATCCGGCGCTACCGGCCGTGGTATGACGAGTCGGTGCGGACGTTGAGCATTCTGAAACGCGTCACCGAGGCGTTTCCGCAGGACGGCGCGGTTTCGGCGAAGACCATCGAGTTGCGCGAGCCAGCGCGCGTGACGTGCTCGGGCACGGCGCGGAGTCGCGACGTGCTGTTCAAGACGCTGGATAAGCTGCGCGAGGCGAAGGAAGTCTCGGACGTGCACATCGAGAATACCCGCGGCAACACGCCGCTGGAATTCACCTTCAACTTTCAATGGAACGGACCGGGAGGACAATGAACCTGACCAAACGACAACAAGTATTGGCCATCGCGGCGATTGCGATGGTGGCGCTGTTCATGGCGGACAAGCTGGTGTTCACGCCGCTGACGAACAACTGGAAAGCGCGCGCGGAGCGCATCGCAAAACTCAGGGAAGAAGTGCGCGACGGCTCGGAGACTTTGAAACGCGAGAAGGCATTGACCGAGCAATGGGACAACATGCGCAAGAACGTGCTGCCCGTCGCGAAGCCGGAGGCCGAGAGCCAGATGCTCAAGGCGTTCGAGCGTTGGTCGCAGGAGGGTGGCGTGTCGGTGAGTTCCGTCCGCCCGCAGTGGAAGGAATCCGAGGACGACTACAAAACGCTGGAGTGTCGGGCGGACGTGAGCGGCAGTCTTTCGTCCATCGCGAGATTTCTTTATCAGGTCGAGCGCGATCCACTGGGCGTGAAAGTGGACTCGATGGAATTGCAGTCGCGCGACACCGAAGGTTCGCAACTGGCGCTGGTCATTCAAGTGAGCGGCCTGCTGCTGAACCCGCCAAAACAATCGAAGCTATGAGTCTTTTGAGAACTGAAAAAATGTGCGAGCGTTTGGATATGAATTTCACACGCGCTGTCTTCAAGCTGCTATCCAGCTTGCTGGTCTTGGTCGCTTCCACTGCAGGCGCGCAGTCAACGAACACGACCGCAGCGACAACCGTCGCGCCGGCGCGCGTCGAATCCACGTCGCAGAAGCTGGACGAGTCCGCGTTTCGCATCGTGAGCGAGCGGAATATTTTCAACGGCAACCGCTCGGGCGGCACGGTGCGCCTCGCTTCGTCCCGGCGTCCGACGCGCGTGGAAACCTTCACACTCGTGGGCACGATGGCTTACGAGAAGGGCGTGTTCGCGTTCTTCGAGGGATCGAGTTCGGAATTCACGAAGGTGCTCAAAACGGATGGCGTGATCGCCGGGCACAAGATTGCGGACATTCTGGCCGACGCGGTGAAGCTCGAAGCCGACGGAAAAGAAATCGAGTTGACCATCGGTTCGCAGATGCGCCGCGAGGATGAAGGCGCGTGGCACATGGCGGAGGCAAGCGGCGGCAGTGTTTCCAGCGGCGGCAACACCAGCTTTGCGTCGAATCGCAACAACAGCGATTCGAACAACCGCAACGGACGTTTTAATCGCGGCGGCAACAACGGCCGGCGCACCGAATCGAATAACAATCGCGGAAACAACACCCCGGCGGCTGAAGCCAGCACTTCGACCAGTGCGACGCCGTCTTCATCGAGCGCGGACGCGGCCGAAGTTTTGAAACGGCTCATGGAACAACGAGCGAAGGAATAATCATGAAAACATTTATGTCAAAATCCATCACAACCCTCGCGGTGCTGGCACTGTGCCTGACCGCGTTCGCCCAAGCACCCGACAACATGCCCGCGCAAAGTGAAGCGGCCGCACCACAAAACAGTGGCACCGAAACCAACGCGGACGGTACGATGGATCAACAGGCCGTGGGTGAATTGATCCAGGCCGTCGTTGACGCGCAGCAGTCGGCGAACGGCGAGCAGATGGAGGGCGAGAACGGGAAGGCCGGCGAAACGAACGGAGCGCGGCGGATTCGCGGCGAGGGTTCGCGCGGGAGCCGCGGAACTTCCACCAACACGCAATCGCTCGCGTCGCTGATCACGAATTCGCCGTCGGCGACCGTGGGCAAGGACGAGAAAGGTTTGCGGCTCAACTTCCGCAACGCGTCGTTGAGCCTGGTGCTGGATTATTTGAGCGAGGCGGCGGGCTTCACGGTGAGCGCGGATTCGAAGGTGGATTTGCACGGCAAGATCACGGTGTGGTCGAACCAACTCGTGGACCGCAATGAAGCGATCCGGATTTTGAACACGGCGCTGACTTCCAACAATTGCGGCGCGGATGTCGAGGGCAGCATCCTGCACATTTACGTGGTGGACGCCACGACTTCGCCGATCGTCGCGGGGGTGCCGGGCAACGAATACACGAACATTCCGCCGACGAAGGAATTGGTGACGCAGTTCGTTTACGTGAAGAACGTCGAGGCCCAGCAGTTGATCTCGTCGCTGCAACCGTTGATGCCGCCGGGCACTTCGATGACGGCGAATCAAGGCGCGAACGCCATCGTGGTCACGGACAGCAAGGCGAACATCCGGCGCATGGTGCAGTTGGTGAAAGCCTTTGACACGCCGACGACGAGCGCTTCGATGGTGCGGGTGTTTCCGTTGCAATACGCGGACGCGACGCAACTGGCGCAGGTGGTGCAACAACTTTTCACGGCGGACACGAGCGGAAATAATCAAGGAGGCCGGCGCTTCGGTGGATTCTTCGGCGGCGGCGGACCGTTCGGGGGTGGCGGACCGGGTGGTGGCGGTGGTGGTGGCGGCAGTTCAACCACGGCGGCGGGTCGCGTGGCCGCGCCGAAAGTCACAGCGGTGGCGGATGACCGGAGCAATTCGCTCGTGGTCAGCGCGGCGGAAGATCAGATGGATTTGATCGCGAACCTGGTGGACCAGATGGACGTGGGCGTGGATGACGTGACCGAGTTGCGCGTGTTCCGTTTGCGCCACGCCGATCCGCAGGAGACGGCGGATCAACTCACGAGCCTGTTTCCCGACACGACGAACACGCAGAACAATCGCAATCAACAATTCCAGTTCGGCGGCTTTCGCGGTTTTGGTCTTGGTGGCGGCAACAACGCGAGTTCCTCCAGCAGTCAAAGCCAGCGCAAACTCAAGCAGACCCGCGTGACGGCCGTGCCCGATCCGCGCACGAGTTCGGTGATCGTCAGCGCCGGTCGCGAAATGATGAAACAGATTGGCGACATCATTGACGAACTGGATTCCGATCCTGCTCATAAGAAAAAAGTTTTTGTCATCAAGGTGGAGAACCGCGACCCGGCGGATGTCGTCGAGGATTTGCAAAGCGTGATTGCGGCGGACACCAGCGGCGGAACTTTCAACACGTCGCGCTCCAGCAACACGCGTCAGACCGGCAGCCAGTTGAACACGCGCGGTCAGAACAATCTCCAGAATCAAGGCAGTAGCAGCAGCGGTTTCAATATGAACAACAGCGGCGGCGCCACGCGCTCGGGGACCACCGGACGGTGAACTTGGGAAATTTTTCCATATGGACAAACGAATGAAAACGAATCAAAACAATTCAAAGCGGTTCATTGCCGTGCTGGTGATCGCGGTTATCTGCGCGGGCGTCACGGCTTGGGCGCAGCCGGGCGGCGGTTTCGGCGGCGGTGGTTTCGGTGGCTTCGGCGGCTTCAACCAACAACGCTCCACCACGTCTTCCGCGACCAAGACCAGTTATCCGAGCAGCACGGACATCGGTCAGGCGCGCATTACTTACGACGCCGAGACGCGCAGTCTCATCGTGGTTGCCGACGACGACACGGCGGCGCACATCAAGGACGTGGTGGGCCAGCTCGACCGGCCCGCGCCACAGGTGTTGATCAAGTGCATCTTCATGGAGGCGGTTTACTCGAAGGATTTGGACGTCGGGGTGGACGGCAGCTACACCCACAAAATCAGCAGCAAAACCGTCCCGCCACTCACTGGCACGGGATCGGCCTCCACGGCGTTCGATCTCGCGCGTACGTTCGGCGCCACCGCCGGCAGCGGCGGGCTGTATCATCTGCTGGGGAGCGATTTGGAAGTCACGCTCTCGGCGCTGGCCAAAGCGGGCAAGACGGAAATCCTTTCGCGCCCTTCCATACTCGCGCGCAACAACCAGCAGGCCACGATCAATATCGGCCAGCAGGTGCCGCTCATCACCAACACGCGCTTCGATACCTTCGGCAACCAGATCAACTCCGTTTCCTACCAGAACGTTGGCATCAGTTTGCAGGTCACGCCGTTCATCACGTCCGACAACTACGTGGAAATGATCGTGACGCCTTCGACTTCGGAATTGGCCGACCGCTCGCAGTGGGTGCCCATTTCCAACGGCAGCACCAACAACTCGACCGTCGTCTCCGCGCCCGTCATCAACTCGCGTTCTGCCGACACCGTCGTCGTTGTGCCGGACGGACAGACCGTGGTCATCGGCGGCTTGATGCAGACGCAGCGGCTGAATTCAGAAAGCAAAGTCCCAATCCTCGGCGACATTCCGTTGATCGGTTTGTTGTTCAAACACAAGGTCACGAACAACGCGAAGACGGAATTGCTGATCTTCATGACGCCGCACATCGTCAAGGACCCGCGCGATCTGGCTTCCGTTACCGACCGGGAAAAAGCCGCGACCACCATTGCGCCGAAAGCTTTCAGTGAAGAGGAGTTGAACCGTTATTTGAACAACACGCCCGAGCACCCGCAGAAACCGGCCATCGCCACGCCGCGCACCAGCAAATAGAATGTCGCGCGAGCGATGACTAACGAACCATGATCCTGCGCCAACGATACGTTTACAGTCTGCTCGCCGTCGTCTGGGCGCTGGTGCTGGTGTGGCAGGCGTTCGAGCACGCGCGCGTGCGCGAGTCGGCGCGCGATGAGCTGATCAATCGCGCCCGCGACATTTCCAGCACCGCCGGGCGCATGATGAACGCGATGCGCCGCTTCGGTGTCGTGCCGCGCGACCGGCTCGAACCGGCGCTCAAGGAACTCATCAAGCTTGGCGGCGTGAACTCCATTGCGCTGCTCAATGAATCCGAGGACGTCGTCGCGCTGGCCGGCGAACCCATCACCGCCGATTTGAAGACCCTCGTGCCCAGTGGCGCGCCGTACTGGACGGAGCGGAGCGTAGCGGTGATGAATCTCGTCGAACTCGGCACGAACCAGATCGCCAATCTCGGCACCAACGCCGTGCCCGAAGGTGAACGACAGAATCCTGTCATCGTGGTGAATGAAATGTTCGGCCGCGGCACGAATCGCTCCAGCCAGTTTCCCTCGCGCAACGAGAACCCGCCGCGACCGGAGCCGTCGCCAAGTGGAGAGCAACCACCCGCAGTTGGTGAATCCGGATCGCAACCGCCTCCTCCTGACGCCGGCACGAATCAACCGCCGCGCCGGCGTGGCCGTCGCGGCGATGGCGACGGGCGTCCGCCGTTTGGCCGGCCCTTCTGGATGAGCGAGCAGGACTACAAAGACCTGCTGCAAAAACAGGGCGTCCACAGTTTCGTGATTGTGCTCTCGACCAAATCCCTCGCCGCCGCCGCCGACCGCGATCTCTGGATGCGCGGCGCGATCTGCGTGCTGGCGGGCGCGTCCGTCTTGGGATTCGGTTTTGCGTGGCGCAATCTGCAACGCAGTTCCGAACTGGAGGTCCGCCTCGTGCGCGCGGCGGAATTGAATTCGCGCCTCAAGGAAATGAATTTTGCCGCCGCCGGGCTGGCGCACGAAACCAAAAATCCCCTGAACATCATTCGCGGGCTGGCGCAGATGATTTCCAAGCAGGACGGCGCCTCCGGCGAGGTGCGCGAGAAATCCCGGAGCATCGTGGACGAAGCCGACCGCGTGACGGCGCAGTTGAACGAGTTCATCAACTTCTCGCGTCCGCGCGAAGTGCGCCGCGGCAATGTGCCGCTGAGTTCCGCCGTGGGCGAAGTTGTGCGCGCGCTCGGACACGATCTGGAGGACAAAGCGCTGCGCGTCACCGTGGCGGAAAACCTGCCGGTGATTCTTGCCGATCAACAATTGCTCCGGCAGGCGCTGTTCAATCTGCTGCTCAACGCCACGCAAGCCGTGCAGCGCGGCGGCGAAATCAGCGTGAGCGCGGTGAAGAACGGCGCGCTGGAGACGACACTGGAAATCCGCGACAACGGCCCAGGCGTGCCCGCCGAACAGCGCGAGGACATTTTCAAACCTTACTTCACCACGACTGAAAAAGGCACAGGCCTCGGTCTGGCGGTGGTGCAACAGATCGTGCTCGCGCACGGCTGGGAAATTGATTGTATGCCGAACGAACCGCGCGGCGCGGTGTTCCGAATTTCACACCTGCGGCTGGTGACGGGTGACAAGTGACGAGTGACGAGACACCCGCGCCCGCATCCTGTCACTCGCCACCCGTCACTCGTCACTTCAGTTGGCTATGACTCCCGTCGCAGAACGGCGCGTTCTTGGAATGTTTGCAGCCGCACCACGCCACGGTTTTTTCTTCGGCGAGGTCCGCCTTCTTCGGCGTGAAGCCGGTGCCTTTGTGCGAGCCATCGCAGAACGGTTGGGATTTGGAGCGACCGCAGGCGCACCACCAGTACGAGCCGGCGTTCTGCTTTTGAACGAACGGAAATTTTTGGGCGATGATCGGTTCAGCCATAAACGAGTTTGGTCGTTACAACCGTGAACTTAGGCGGGTGAACCGGCAGGGCAACTGAAAACTTCTGCGGGAAGATTACTTCTTGGCGACTTTTTCCGGCGCGGCCTCTTTCTTCGAGTCCACGAGCCACCAGATCACCATCGCCGGGCCAAAGCACATGGCCACGCCGATCGGCATTGCAAAAATACTCCAGAATGCGTCCATAACGGGGCAGGAGGATGCCGCGCCGATGACCGAAGTAAAGTCATTTCAGCCCTTTTGGCTTGCTCCAATTCAATAAGCGCCAAGTTCGCCGCCATGAAAATTGAGATCGCTTTCAGCCGCGCCGCGATCCGTGCCGCGACTCAAGCGATGCAGAAAAACGAACGCCGAGACGCGCTTGTTTGCGGCGCAATGCACGAACACGCGCTGGCCCGCGCAGGCGTCGAGCACGCGCGTGAACCGCTCGAAGTCCGCCGGCTGCGGCATGCCGCTCGTGGCCAGCCGGTCATCAATGCGCAGGAAATTGCGGATGTGGTTCAACGGGTTCACGGCGGAAACCAATGACCCTTCTCCGGCTTTCAGTTGCCTTTGAGTCGGAAAAGCCGGTTGCTGGAAATCGGCCCGTTGGTGAGGACGTATTGATTCGCAACCACCACGGGCGTGCCCGCCACCGCCGCCCAACTATTCGAGGCGATGACGTTCGTCACGGACTGAAGCGTGAAATCACCGTAGTAAGATTGCCACGAAAGGACTGCATTGGTGTTGAACTTCTGAATGTTCAACGTCGGTCTCCCCAACTCAAACGCGCCGATGTCGCTCCCGTCGCCGCCGCTCGCGTTGGTGGCGGAAGAAAAATCATACGGTCGGGGCGCGCCACGCTGGTCGGTGGTGAGACCAAAACTCTGGCCCTTGTCAATGGCCGGGCTGTTGGAGAGCAGCGCCATCGTCGGTGTCGGGCCACCGTTGTCTCGCAGCGAGCCGAGCAACGGGTTAAGCGGGATTGGCGTAAAACCCACCTGATCGTGGTTGACCCCATCCGTAAAACCGCTGCTCGAGTCGCTATTGCCGACCAAGTTGTAACCGGCGGACGTGAAAGCGCCATACAAGTCAGGGCCCGTGCCGGCAGTATTTTTAGCGATCAGGGTGTTGCGGAATGTCATCACGGCCCCCGCATCACTGGCAATCGCGCCTCCCGGGCCTCCGGACGGGCCCGCGGTGCTGTTGATGGCCAACGTGCTGCTTCTGATATCGGCCGTGCCACCCTGCATCCGGATGCCGCCGCCCGCGCCGTTGGTAGCGTTGTTGGCGGCAATGGTCGAATTGACAATTGTTAGAGTCGCCAGGTAGTTGTAAAGACCGCCCCCGCTTATGCCGGCCGTGTTGTCTGAAACCACGCAGTTGCTCAAAGTCAATGAGCCCGGGTAGGCATTGAAAATTCCTCCGCCACTGCTGTTGTTCGTGCCCTGGTTTTGGGACACGCGGCAATGGCTCAACGTCAGCGTGCCGTAATTCTTGATGCCACCGCCAAGGTCGTTGGCGACGCGGCCGTTGGTGATGGCCAGACCGGCAATGTTGACGATCCCGGTGGAGATATTAAACACCCGGCTGGCGGCGTTTCCGTTGACGGCCAGTACCTTCGCGCCCGGGCCTAGGATCGTCAGGTTCTTTGCAACCAGCAACTCACCGCCAGTGAGTGTGATGGCTCCGGTGACGTTTGTGGCGAAGGTGATCGCATCGCCCGGCGCGGCATCCACGACGGCTTGTCGCAAAGAGCCGGTCGTTTGATCGTTGGTGTTGGACACCACCAATGTCCCTATGGGAGAGAATTCAACTGCGCCGATGTCGGTGCCGTCACCGAGGGAGGCGTTGGGAGTGGCGGGATAATCATAAGTCCGGGGACGGCCACGCTGATCTGTAGTCAGGCCGAAGCTTTTGCCTTGATCAATGGCCAGACTGCCAGCAAGAGGTGCGCATGTCGGGGTCGGGCCACCGTTGTCCTGAAGCGGGCCGAGGTTGGGATTCGTGTTGTTCTGATCACCGACCCCGGTCAACACGCCGAAGCCGCCGTCACTGCAAAGGTTGTAGCCGTGCGAGGTGACGGTGCCCGAATGATTGTAGATGTTGGTCCCCCAAGTGCCGGCGTTCAGGATGGTATTGCCGATCTCCAATGAACCGTCGTCTATCGAGATGCCACCGGCGGTGTAATTGTAGGACGAAGATAGGGTGTTACCACTGAAGGTGCTGGCTATCACCGTCAACGTTGACGTTGAACCTTCGTTGAGGATGGCACCGCCGCCGAACAAGGTGGGGGCCGAGTTGCCGCTGAACGTGCAGTTCGTTATCGTCACTGCCGCCGGAAATCCAAAATTGCACAATCCGCCGCCACCAATTTCGGACACCCAGTTGTCGCTAACAGTGCTGCCTAGCAGCTTCAGCGTCCCAGTGTTGCAAATGCCGCCACCTTTCTTCTTGGCGGTGTTGCCCCTGATAGTGCAATTGCTAACGGTCAATGTCGTGGCGTCATTGTAAACCCCGCCTCCGTAGAAGAAGAGACCTGTGTTGGTCCCGCTGTTGCTAATGGTCAGGCCGGAAATGTTGACGGTCGCCGCGTTGCTCACATAGAACACGCGGCTGGCGTGGTTGGCGGTGACGGCTAGCACGTTCGCGCCAGGGCCGATAATGGTGAGGGGTTTGGTAATCAACAATTCACCGCTGGTCAGCGTGATGGTGCCCGTGACGATGTTGGAGAAGATGATGGTATTGCCGCCGGTGGGCGTCCCGTTGTTGTCGAGGATTCGCTGCCGCAACGAGCCGGCACTGCTGTCGTTGTTGTTGTAAACGAGCAGGTCACTGGAGAAGGCGCGGGGAGCGAGCGACAGCGACAGCGCCGTGACAAGCAGCAACATCTTGCCTCGAACAGACGGAACGCGGGTTTTCATAGGCTGGTCTGAATGGAAGACCTA
>SCTL01000836.1 GCA_004297495.1 Verrucomicrobiota bacterium | reverse complement strand
CGAGTTTTTGTTCATGTTCGGCTTCCTCGGCGCGGGCAAAACGCTCGGCGCTCGCGTGCGCCGCGAGTTCGGTCGGCACCGAACGTCGCGCGCGTAAAAAGAGAAACGCCAGTTCCTCCAGCCGCGTGGTGCCGGTGGCGGCCAGCATCTTCGGCCACCAGTTCGTGTCGGGGAAATCCTTGCGCGAGAGCGAGAGCTTCTCGAAATAATCCTCGAGCAGCAGCCACGAGCGTTGCGAATCCGGACACGTGGCGAAGCTGCGGAGAATTTCCCCGCGACTCGCGACCGCCTCTTTCGTGTCGGACAATTCCCGGCGCAACTCCGCCAGCGCTCCGTAAGTCTGCGAGAGCACCTTGTTGTTGGCGTCGTATTTCGACGTGTTGCTGCTGCGCATCCCGTTTCCGTTTCTTCCTGAAACTTTTGGCATCTGAGTAAAAACCTGATTTAGTTTCATCATAACGCCACGGAACCGGGCCGATGGTCAATCAGAATTCTTCGGCAAATGGGTTGTCACCGAGTCGTCGAAGTCTGGCGCGCAATGATTCCGCTTGCACAAGTGAGGAGCATGAACTATTAGAAGCCAGCAATTCCCGACTGCATTGAAAGCCACAGGTCACCTGTTGCGTACAGCCGGGGAGCAAACTCGCGGCGTTCCGCATCAGATTGGGAAGACCGCGATAAAACAAGGAGAGCATGAAAACCCGGATGCGTTCGATCAACTTGGCCCTAATCGCAGCCTTTGCCCTGTGTCATTCCGCTTACGCCAATTACTTTGTCTTTCTTCCGGCCGGCAACCACCTCTTCGGCAATCACCTCGTCCATGCCGGCGGCGACTCGGTGGCGAATGTTTTCAGCGGCGCAGCGACACTGCCGGATGGGACACTGGTCACGCTGTTCAATGAAGACAGTCAGAGTTTCAAACCCACGCTCACTTATGACAGTAGTCTCGGGATTGATCCGGGAAACTGGTACGCTGCCGACGGCATCACCCCGGTAGATGCCACACAGTATTTCATCCCGGCCAGCGGTGGAGCGTTTGTGAATCCACCGTCGTCGGTCACGCCGTTTATCTCAGGCACGCCGACCGTTTTCCAAACGCCGGCGACGCTCGGCAGATGGAAATTGGTCAGCCGCCCGAATGACACCGCAGGCACAGTGTATTCGGACATTTTCGGCCCGGGGCAGCCTCCCACCAGCACACGGGTGCTTTTGCTGAAATGGAACGGTGCCATGTACGTGCCTTACCGGCATCAAAATGGCGTGTGGTCGCCGTCCGCTCCAGTGATGAACGTCGGCGAAGCCGTGTTCGTGAAACAAGCCGATGGAAACATCCCCTTCCTGCTGGACTCGGCGTCACCCGGTTGTTCACCGATGAACACCATCACGCTTGTGTTCAACGAGGATTTGGATTTATCAACCCTTGGCGTCCCGGCGAATTATCAGGTCACCGGCCCTGGCAACCCGGTGG
>SCTL01000835.1 GCA_004297495.1 Verrucomicrobiota bacterium | reverse complement strand
TGGACAGAAAGTTGGCGTCGTGAAAATCACCGGACCGCAGCGCGATGACAACATCGTGGCCGATGTGGTGGAAGGTGAAGCCCAACCGGGCGACGAAGTGCGCGACCACTAAATGTAGCCGCCGACGTGAGGAGGCGGCGCGTTTGGGCTGAAATCATTCCCGCCTCGTTGCCTCGGCGGCTACGAAGACCGAAACTGCCTGCCGGTCAGTCTTCCGTCTCCTTCGTTTCCTCGCTCACGGGTTCGTTCATGCGCTGAACCGTGCTGGGCAGGGAACTTTTCTGGTACGGCGAATGGAGGTTGAAATAAATTCCACACAGCGGCTTCGCGCCGTCGCTCTGGCTGAGAATGATGGTGACGTGCGGGTCGAGCGCGATGCCGTGGCGCATTCCCGGCGGGCGATTCTCGTAGGCGTTGATGGCCTTGAGCATCAGCGAGCCGAGCGCGGCCTCGAAATCTTCGCGCGATTTACCGAGGCAGATGATGTATTTGTCGAACGCGCTGATCGCCGCGGAGATTTCTGATTGAAAGGTCTGACTCGTCACGTCGTCAAGTTACACGAGGAAGAATGCGATTGAAAGATTTTCCTCAACTCTCGACCGGCTTCGCGGCGTAACGTCGCTCGCCAAACAGCGCCGTGCCCACGCGCACAATCGTTGCGCCTTCCTCGATGGCCACCTCGAAGTCTCCGCTCATGCCCATGCTCAATTGCGGCAACGGAGCGCCGAGAATTGCTTCGGCTTGAGTCTTGAGTTCGCTCAACCTTTTGAAATGCGGACGTGAGTTCTCCGCATTGGGCGTCCACGGCGGAACAGCCATCAAGCCATGAATTTCAATTCGCGGCAACGCATTGAGTTCGGTCAACTCCGCCAGCATTTGCTCCGGCTTGTAACCGAACTTGCTGGCTTCGCCCGCGACGTTTATCTCCAGAAGAATCGGCAGCGTCCGGCCAGCCTGCTCGGCACGCTTCGAGATTTCCCGCGCAAGGCCGAGGCTGTCCACGCTTTCAATCATTTCAAACAGTTCCACCGCGTCACGAACTTTGTTGGATTGCAAATGGCCGATGAAATGCCAGCGCGCTTTGCCGGAGCAGTTGGAAATCTTTGCCTTCGCTTCCTGAACTTTGTTCTCGCCGAAGTGCGTCAGACCGAGACGCACTGCGTCGTTCACCGTCTCGGCTGGATGCGTTTTGGTCACGCCGAGCAGCGTCACGGAAGCGGCATCGCGTCCGGCGCGTTCGCAGGCGGCGCGGATGCGTTGGCGAATGGATTCGAGATTGGCGGCCAGGTCCACGGCGACATCGTAGAGTGAAAATTGCCCGTCGTAAATTCTTTCGCGCTTGAGCCGGACGTTTATTCGGCGTAGGGAAAGCACATGCCGATTCGATTGAAACCCATTTCACGTCGCGACTTTTTACGGCGTTCACTGATCGCGTGTCTTGGCGGCGCGCTCGCTCCGCGACTTTTCGCCGCGACACGGCGGACGGATGCCGATTCGTGGGCGTTGCTGGCCGACACGCACGTGGCCGCCGACCTCGCGACGGTCTCGCGCGAGGTAAACATGGCGGCGAATCTGCGAGCCGTGGTGGCTGACGTTCTCGCACTGTCCCGCAAGCCGGCGGGCGCGTTCATCGTCGGCGATCTTGCGTTCAGCAAAGGCGAGGCGGGCGATTATCAATCTGCGCTGGGACTGGTCGCGCCACTGCGAGCCGACGGAGTGCCGTTGACGCTCGCGTTGGGCAATCATGATGACCGGCAAAATTTCTTCGACGCGATCACGAGCTCGGAACGCGCGGCGACGCCAGTGCAAGATCGGCAGGTTGCTCTCATTCGCGGCGAGCGGGCGAACTGGCTCGTGCTGGATTCGCTGGAGAAAACTTTGCAGACGCCGGGCCTCCTCGGAGAAAGTCAGCTTGATTGGCTGACAAAAACTTTGGACGCGAACAAGCGCAAGCCCGCAGTCGTGCTCGTGCATCACAATCCCGGACAAGCCGGGAACATCGCTGGATTGAAGGACACCGAGGCGCTGCTCGGCATCCTGCGTCCGCGCAAGCAAGTGAAGGCCTGGATTTTCGGGCACACGCACGCGTGGGGTTGTAGGCAGGACGAGAGCGGACTGCATTTGGTGAACTTGCCGCCCGTGGCCTACGCGTTCAAAGCGGGCAATCCCAGCGGTTGGATTCACGCGACGCTCACCTCGCGTGCCATGAAGCTGGAGTTGCGCTGCGTGGACCAGTCGCATCCGCAACACGGCGAGAAGGTCGAGTTGAAATGGCGGAAGTGATGGGAAAAGGTGAGAGTTGAACTCCGAAAGATCGCGAGCAGGAGTTGAGGGTTGAGAGTCGAAGCAAGCAGCGCAGAGAAACCGGTATTTCTTTCTTCCCAGAATTTAACTTTCTGTTTTTAAGAATTGTCGGCGTGCCGGGGAGTGCCTAGTCTCCGGGCATGAACCAGTGGTCACGGAAACCTGTACGTCCGCGTTATGTCGTGGGACTGATGTCCGGCACTTCCGCCGACGGCATTGACGCCGTGGTAGCGGAGATCGCCGGAACGGGGCGCGGCTTGTCCGTGCACATCCTTTCGCACGTGCAGCAAGCATTCACCAAAGACTTTCGCCGCCGCGTGCTGCACGCGTGTTTGCACGGCAGCGTGGCCGACGTGTGCGAATTGAATTTCGTGCTCGGCGAAATGTTCGCCAAAGCCACCCTCGCGGCCATCCGCAAGGCGCGGCTCAAGCCGAAAGACATTTACGCCATCGGTTCGCACGGCCAGACGGTGCATCATCTGCCGAACGCGCAAAAACTTTCCACGCTCCAGATCGGCGAGCCAGCGGTGATCGCCGAGCGCACGGGCATCACGACCGTGGCGGACTTTCGCGTGCGCGACGTGGCGGCGGGCGGCCAGGGCGCGCCGCTGGTGCCGTACGTGGACTGGGCGCTCATCACCAGCCCGAGCCATCCGCGCATCGTGCAGAACATCGGCGGCATCGGCAATCTCACCTGGCTGCCGTCCAACGCGTCGCTGGCGGACGTGCGCGCCTTCGACACCGGCCCAGGCAACATGGTGATTGACGCGGTGGTGCACGCGCTGAGCGGCGGGCGGTTGACTTACGACCGCAAAGGTTCGTGGGCCGCGCGCGGACGGGTTTCCGAAAAACTCGTCAAGCAATGGCTCAAGCATCCGTTCTTCAAGCGCCAGCCGCCGAAGTCCACAGGCCGCGAGGAATTCGGCGAAGTTTTTTTCCGGCGCGTGGTGGCCGACGCGCGGAAGGAAAAACTCGCGCAGAGCGACATCGTCGCCACGGTGACGGCGTTGACAGCGGCGAGCATCGCCGAGGCGTACCGGCGATTTGTGTATCCCAATTTATCGCGGCGATTGCAGGAACTGACGCAAGTGGTGTTGGTGGGCGGCGGCGCGCTGAATCCCGTGTTGCGCGGGATGATTGCCGAGCGCGTCCGCCCGGCGCAGTTGTGTCCGATCGAGGAGTTCGGCATGTGCGCGGAATCGAAGGAGGCGCTCTCCTTCGCGGTGCTGGCGCATGAGACGTTGCAGGACGTGCCGGGCAACGTGCCGAGCGTCACGGGCGCGCGGCGGGCCGTGGTGTTGGGCAGCATCGTGCCCGGCAATCACGTGAACCTCACGCCCTAAGCGGAAAATTATTTACCGGCTGACCGCACGATGAGCAGCCACTCCCCACGAGTTGGCGATTGGAAATTCATGCGAGCTTCGTGGACTTCCGCGCGGGCCGGAGTTTTTTCTCCCGAGTGGGGATTGAACCACTCGGAGCGCGTGGCGGCAGGCAGGCCGCTGGACACGAGTTCGAGTCTTCCACCTTGCGGCAGATAGGCGGCGACGAGGTCGCGCGATGCGGAGGCGAGCACCGAAACAAAATTCGTCGGCGAATCATAGCCGGGCTGCCGTGCCAGCAATCGCGGCGCGGGCGCGAGTTGCGCGAAATCTATTGTGCCAAAGAGATCAGCGGTGGGTTTCGCGAGTATCGCTGAGTCGGACGCGAAACTGGTGCCGCAGGGCGGCGCGAGGAACAGACTCCACCATGCGAGCCGTGAATCCGTTTGCGGCGAGAGACTGAGCAACGGTCGGGCAGGGGACTTTTTCCATTCGCTCGCCAACGGGCCGAGCAACATCCAGCGCAACGCCTCGGCTTGATTGGCGTCGGCGGTCTTGAATCCGAACGCGCCCACCCAGTTTTCGTCGCGGAATTCATCCATCATCCACGCCGTTGTGCCCGGGTAAAAAATCACCGGCGCGTGAGTCGAGTTGCCGAAAACAGCGCGGCCAATCTTTTGCCAGCGATTCACCTTCGCGCCTAGTCCCTGGCCCTCGCAGGCAAACAACCAGAGAGCGTGGTTCGCATTCCACCGCGCGATGGCGTTGCGCCAAAGCGAAATGGCCGCCGCCTCATCTAAAAGCTCCTCGTCGCGCAGGCCGATTTCCCACAGTGGCGCAATGACCGGCACCAGTCCCGCGTCGTTGAGCGCATCCAACTGCGCGTCCCAATCGGCGAGACGGGCTGCGCGCGGGAGTGTGATCAACACGGCGGAAAATTTTCCAGCGGCGAGTAATTGCGCTCGGCTGGACAGGGCCGCGCGTTTCAAGCCGGGATCGCCTGCTCCACCCGCGGCCAGTAGCACCGGAAACGGCGTGTGATCGGCGTACTCGAAGCGACGGCCATCACGGGAGATTTGCAGCCCGCCGTGTTGGTCGAACAGGTTCCGTCGTGCCGGCGCGGTGCAGAGAAATTCGCCGCTCTGCGCGTGCAGGCCGGCGTTGTTTGTGTCTGAACAAATTGTGGAGAGCTTCCAGCGGCCACAGATTTCAGGACAAAAACGCACCTGCCATTCTGTTCCGCCGTTCCAGAATGCACCGGCGAGATTCGTCTCGCCGAGCGGGGAAATGAATTCCACGAGGACGGACATTTCAGTTGCCGGACGATTGTCCCGGGCGGCACTGGTGAAATTCCTGACGAACTTCTGTCCGCGCGGAATGGATTCGACCGGCGATTGGCGCGAGGCGGCAA
>SCTL01000834.1 GCA_004297495.1 Verrucomicrobiota bacterium | reverse complement strand
GACGTGAGGGTGACGGCTGGAGCAACGTCGTGCAGGGCCGCTGGGTTCAGCTGCGACAGGAGCAAGGTTTGATCCACGCCGAGACTGTGAATGTGCAAACCGATTGGAACTGGCTGGCGGATTATCTGCAAGTGGGGGTGAACCTCGCCGGGGTCGTGGGAAGTTTTCCGCGCGATCCTGCCATGCAATCCGCCGTCGCCGCGTGCGCGGGCTTGAGAGTTTTTCGACAGGACCCGTGGGAATGCCTCGCGCACTTCATCCTCTCTTCGACCAAGCAGATTGTTCAAATCCAGCAAATCGTCGCGGAATTGAAACTCCGTTTCGGCGAACGAGTCGTCAGCGCGGCGGGCGAAGTGGTTCATGCTTTTCCCTCCGCGACGCGGCTTGCCTCGGTCAGCGAATCGGAATTGCGTGATTGTAAAATGGGTTTCCGCGCTCCCTATCTCCGCGACACGGCGAACTTGGTGGCCCGCGGTGACTGTGATCTGGAAAGACTGCGCACGCGCTCGTTCACGGAATCCCGGGCGCAGTTGCTCGCGTTGCCCGGCGTCGGCGACAAGATCGCGGATTGCGTGTTGCTGTTTGCGTATGGATTTCCCCAGGCGTTTCCGGTGGACGTGTGGGTGGAACGCGTGTTGCGCCGCCACTACTGGCCGCGTCACCGGGGGAATCTGCGCAGTCTGCAATCGCGCGCAGTCGAATACTTCGGCCCGTTCGCGGGCTACGCGCAACAATACCTGTTTCATCACATCCGGACGCAGGACCGCCGTCTTGCGTCGAGTGATGTCGCAAACGGTCGTGCTCACTCGAATCGGATTTCCCCCAACACATTGCATGTCCTGCCAGGTTGAAATTCTTTTTACGCCCGCGGAATTCCGCGAATTGCCCGCAGCAAAACTTACCGGAACAACCTGCGTGGTATTCGACGTGTTGCGCGCCACCAGTACCTTCATCACCGCGCTCGCGAACGGCGCGCACGCCATCATTCCGGTGGCCACCATCGCTGAAGCGCTCGCTGCGAAACAAATTTTTCCGGACGCGTTGCTGGCCGGAGAACGGAATGGATTACGGATTGGCGCGAGCCAGTCGGGTGGCGTGGAGTTTGACTTGGGAAATTCACCGCGGGAATTCCTGCCCGCGCGCGTAGCCGGACGCACGATCATCAGCACCACGACGAATGGCACGCGCGCCTTGCGTGCCTGCGCCGCCGCCGGGCGCGTGCTGGCGGGAAGCTGGCTGAACCTGGCCGCGACGTGCGATTACGTGATTCAACGAAATATCCAGCGCCTGTTGCTGGTCTGCGCCGGCACCGGGGAAGACCTCGCGCTTGAAGACGCATTCGCGGCCGGAAATTTTTGCGATCTGCTGGCAACACACCCGAGATTTGAATTCAGTGATTCCGCGCGGGTTGGATTGAAGTTGTTCCATGCCGCGTCCGCTGATCTCACGACTGAAGTAAAATCCGCCGCCAATGCCAGACGGTTGCTGGCGAACGCGGCGCTGCGTGATGACCTGGAGTTTTGCCTGGGAGTGAACCGGTTTCCAATCATCGCCGGAATGGATGCGTCCGGCAAAATCACGCGGTTGTCGGAATAAAAAATGCCGCGAGAAACGCGCGGCGGATGGGCCCGGCTGTGGCGGTTGAAATCAGTGGATGATGGCCCCGAGAATGTTTTGCCGGTTTACGGGACCGTAAACCCGGCTGTCGGAACTATTCTTCCGGTTGTCGCCCAGGACGAAGAATTCATCCTTGCCGCATTTCACTGAGAGTTCGTTGCGCAGGGCGAGGGTGTAGGTCGGCGTGCCGGGATCCAAGTATGGCTCTTCGAGAAGTTTGCCGTTCACGAAAACTTTACCGCCGGCGATTTCCACCGAATCGCCCGCGCCGGCAATGACGCGCTTGACGGCATAGACGCCGTCAGTCGGGTCGCGGAGCACGACGATTTCCGAACGCTGCGGACTGCGGTAGAGGTAAACGAGGCGATTGAGGAAATAGCGGTCCGCCGGATGAAGCGTGGGCGACATGCTGCTGCCGTCCACTTCGACGGACTGGAGGACAAAGTGGCTGATGAGCAGAAAACTGGCGTAGGCCAGCCAGAGGACGAGCACGCATTGCCCGAGTTGCTTCACGAACGCCGCCCGCCGCGCGTCGGGTTTGAACGCCGATTGTGGCGAGGCTTTGGTGATCGCTGGCAAGTTATTGATCATTGCGTCGTTCCCTTTTTCTTGGGGCAAGTATTGACCGGTGAACTGCGAAGAACAATCCAGCAAGAATACGTAAATTAAGCGCGGGGGACTACGGAGTGTCAACGATTGACCCGGGAGAAGACCTGGGCTTCAGCTTGGAGTGGCAGCTTTTTGGATGGCCTCGCGGAGGTTATCCAACAGGAAGGGTTTGCTGATGACGAAGTCCACGTCCTTCAGTGGTTCGCCGCTGGATTTGAGCATCTCGGCGTAGGCGGTGATGAGCACGACCGGCTGACCCGGAACTTTCGATTTGATGGCGGAGGCCAGTTCATCACCCCGCATGACCGGCATCGAATAATCCGTGATGACCAGGTCGTAGCTCGCGGCCTGAAATTTTTCGAGCGCCTCCTGGCCGCTCGACGCCGTGTCCACTTCATGCCCGTCAAACGCCAACATCATTTTCACCGCGTCGCAGACGAATGGTTCATCATCCACGACCAGGATTTTTTTTGGTGCAACAGCTGGCTTGCTCATCAGGTTCCATTCCCCAGTATTAACCGCGTCCGACATGTTTGAGACTACACCGAGCAGGGCGGAACGCCAGTCCAAGTTTCAACCCCGAGAACTGTCCCGCAAGACACATTTCCCGCAATCTCGCTTGCACCCGTGTGCCCGCTTTGAAATAACGACTGTGATGAATGAAGTCTTCCGACCGGTGGAGGCCAAGCGGTTCCAAACCGCCCTTTCAAGATTTGACGAGGCAAACGCGCGCGATCCTCACCACGAGGCCTTTGAAGGACAATTGCACCCGCGCGAATGGCTTTACTCCCGGTGGCTGTCCGACTGGGTCCTGAAGCTGTCCCCGGGCGCGTCCGAAGCGTTGCGCCTCGCGGCGCGCTGCCAGCATTTGCGCCGGTGGGAAATCCCGCGGGCCAGTTACCCGATGGATCGCGCGGGCTACCTGCGTTGGCGGGCTGATCTAAAAAAATTTCACGCTGAAAAATCGGCGGAGATCCTTCGCGAAGTCGGCTACGACGAAACCACGATTCGACGGGTGCAAGAGTTGAACTTGAAGCAACTGTTTCCAAACGATCCCGAGACCCGCGTGCTGGAAGATGCGCTTTGTCTCGTCTTCCTGGAGCACCAGTTCGCGGCGCTCGCCGCCAAAACCACCGAAGATAAAATCATCAGCGCTTTGCGAAAGTCCTGGGGCAAGATGACGCCGGCCGCGCGCGACCAGGCATTGAAGTTGAACTACGGTGACCGGGAGCGGCGCTTGCTGGAACTCGCGCTCGCGCCCGCGCCCAGTTCGTCCTGAGTGACAAATGGAGAGTGGCTTGGCACGGAACTTCCTTTTCCAATCCAAAAGGCTTGCATCGCTGGTCTGAGTGTCCAAGCTTGATGCAACGCCATCGAAGCGTTGGTGTCCGACGAACAAAAACTATGAAAATTAGAACCTTGAAGTTGCTTCCCGCGGCCTTGCTGGCAATCGTCGTTGTAGCCACAGGCTGTTCCTCCGCCATGTGCGGACGCAAACAAACCGTCCCCGTCACCTCCAAGCCGACCGGCGCGGCGGTGACTGTCTATGACCGTTTCAATGAAGTCGTATTTCGAGGCACGACGCCCTGCTGCGTAACCTTGGATCGCGGCACCGAAGATCATTCCGCCGCGGCATACCGGGTCACAGTTACCAAGGAAGGCTTCGCGACCGACGAAGTTTTCCTCAAAGGCAAAACCAACCGCGCCTATCTCCTCAACGCGCTGAACGGCGTGGGTTTGGTCGCCGACCCGCTGACCGGCGCCATGTGGACGCTCTCGCCCACGGAAGTCGAAACGGTGTTTCACTAAAACAGCAGCGCGTTTCGAAAAGCATTCAATCTTGAAGGCCATCAGGTTTCAAAAACCGGTGGCCTTCAGTCTTTCGTGCCCGCTGCTCCGGCGCACAAAACCGCCTTGGCTGGTGAACGACCGGTCGAATCGCGTCAATCCGCCCCTTTTTCACGCCATGCCGTCCCCAACGGGTTGTTCTCACGCATCCTTGGTTTAAAGTGGGAACGTAAGAATCGTTATGCCGGGCGGCTCGCG
>SCTL01000833.1 GCA_004297495.1 Verrucomicrobiota bacterium | reverse complement strand
TCACAGCGCGCGCTCCGGGAAGTTTTATTTCTTCGTCACGAGCGAAAAAGGAATCGTGGAGCAATACGAGTTGCAAAACGCCGGCGGTGGAAAAATCAACGCCGCACTGGCGCGCACGCTCAAGCTCGGTTCCCTCACCGAAGGCTGCGTGGCAGATGATCAATTGGGCCACCTGTATCTCGCGGAGGAAACGAAAGGCATCTGGAAGTTCAGCGCCGAGCCGGACGGAGGCGAGTCCGGCAAACTCATCGCGCGCATCGGCGAGAACGGCCTGACGGCGGACGTCGAGGGGCTCACGATTTACTGCGCGAGAAACGGTCGCGGCTACCTGATCGCCTCCAGCCAGGGCAACAACACCTACAAAGTTTATGAACGCGAAGCCGACAATCGCTTCGTCCTGACGATTGATCCGAAGCCCGGCGCAATTGACGACGTGAGCGACACGGACGGCATCTGCGTGACGAGTTGCCCGACTTCGCCGCAGTTTGCGAAGGGCCTGTTCATCGTGCAGGACGGCACGAATACCGGCGGCAACCAGAACTTCAAACTCTACGCCTGGGAAGACATCGCCGGCACGAACCTGCTGATTGACACGAATTGGGAGCCGCGCAGCGTGGTGCGTTAACGCAACGAATTCATTTCCGGAAAGCCCCTCACCCCGGCCCTCTGCCCATCCGACTCGCCGCCGCGAAGCGCTCTGGCGAAGCGGGGTGGGGAGAGGGTGGCCGCAGGCTGGGTGAGGGGTTTTCTCGTTTCTATCCGAAAATTATTTTTTGGCAACGGTTGCTAACGCAACGAATTCAGGATCGCCTCCGCGCGTT
This sequence comes from Verrucomicrobiota bacterium, assembly GCA_004297495.1. GTDB lineage: Bacteria > Verrucomicrobiota > Verrucomicrobiia > Limisphaerales > JADLHS01 > SCTL01. Next base: position 877 of record SCTL01000833.1, on the reverse strand, counting down.
CAAGCAACGCCTCGGTGTGTTGCGGCCAATCCTGTTCGCGCGCGCGAAACGGGAAACGCGTGCGCCGAAAAACTTCCAGCGCCGTGTAGAACTCCACCCGCTCCGGCAACGCGCCGCTCGCGCCGAGCGAGTAGCCTTTGAGCAGCGATTCTTTCAACAACCCGACTCGTTCCGGCGGCAATTCGCCGCGCAGCGACTTGCGTTCGGCTTGCGCGATAAAATTTCCCAGATCGTCCGCCGGATCGCCGTGACAGGCCCAATCCAGATCAATGATCGCCACGCTCTCGTCGCTCACGAGCACTTGATTCGCCGAGAAGTCGCCGTGCAGCGCGCAGCGCAACTCGGGCGCGTGGCACAATTCCTCCGCGAGTCGCCGCGCCAATTCATCCGCGCGCCGCGCGAGTTGCGGGCAAATGAAACCCAGCTCGGCGGCGAGCGACTTCAAGTCTTTCAACTCGGCCTCGCGCGTCCAAGGCGAGAGGTCGGCGGAATCCTGCGCGTGTAGCGTGGCGAGCGCCGCGCCCGTGCCGGTCACGGCGTCCCAATCAACTTCGGATGCGGTGCAGAGGTCCATCAACAGCGTTCCCGGTAGCCACTCAAACGCCAGCAACCGGTGGTGATCCGACCAGCCGAGTAACCGCGCCACGCGAAGCAATCCGCGCGACTCGAATGTCTGCGCGTTGGCTTTGCCGCGAACGTAGGCGCGCGCGGTGTAGGCCTTCAGCAAGGCGTGCGTCCCGTCCGCCGCGCGCAGTTCCGCGACGTAACGCCGCTCAGGCCGGTAGCGCAGGCAGCGGAGTTCGCCTTGCCAGAGGTTCGGAAAATCGGGAAGCAGTTCGTGCAGCACCCGCTTCTGTTTCGCCGCGTCCGCGAGCTG
>SCTL01000832.1 GCA_004297495.1 Verrucomicrobiota bacterium | reverse complement strand
GCCCGATGAAGAGCCATGGGAGTGCTGTCTCCCCATCTGCGGAGGAGAGGGCAATTTCACCCTGTTCTAGTATTCTGAGAAGCATTGGCTGCGCGGATATATTCAGACTGTTAAGCTCATCAAGGACGACGACTCCGCCTTGTTTAAGTTTCTTTTGCTTGAGATTCTGCAAGATGCCGCGGAAACCATCTTTATGGCCCTCCGCATCAAGCATGATAGATCCCATGTTGAATGCCACTCTTGGTTTGTTCCAGAAATCATCACTGAAAACTGGAATCAACTTCGACAAGCTTTCCTTCCCCGCACCGGGTGGGGCGACAATCAGGACGGCTGGTAAAGGAGGCTTTGTTGCCAACGAAAGCCGAAGTTCGGCCGCCGAACGGACAGTTTCAATTAACCCCGGTGAGGCAACCAACATTTCGTTAAACACCAAGGAGTTCTTCACGGCTTTCCGTCCGGTATTCGACTTCGGCGAGTTTAAACGCCGGCCCCACAACTCGCCTAGCTGAGATTCGAGCAGTTCGTTCGGAGATGTTCCGCCAGATCCGATGATCGGAAGCAAGCTGGGGAACAAGGAATACACACGCCCATTCCTTGAATGGCTGAATCTCTCCATTGATGCACGAGTTAGTGTCTTAAGGTGTTCGTCGAGTTTTTGCTCTTCGCAACTGTTCTGAAAAAGTATAAGTGTTGGGAGATAGGTGTTCTCGGCTTGCTTGCACAAATCCCGATCGACAAGCTCGCGAGCGTCGCTAACTTCTGGCCCGTGCTCTGCCACCATTTTGCAGCCGCCAGGAGACTCAATGACCGCCATCAAGACACCGTGAAATGTGCGACTCGTGCAAATGGGCGCGGCGGAGAAAAAGATACAGTCATCCGCGTTACTGCTGGTAACGAGCCCATGATAAAGGAGCGCAAAAAGGTTTACATAGGCGAGTTTTTCATCAAGCGAGAGCGCTCCGTTGCGGGCTTTGTTCCGGATATCATTCAAGCATCCATCGCGTTTGAGGGGATCATTAGAGGGATCAAGTCGGATAGCGCCAACGTCCTTTGGATCGGCCCACCATTTCGTGAAAAGTCTGCAGGCTAGCGTGCCAGCAGAAATCGGCCCCAGTCGTGAGTATCTGTACCATTCTTTAAGAATCTTTCGATTGTCCGTGTATGCGAGACGCATTTGAAGTGGCTGCCCAGCCAGCGACGCCGTTATGTCGTTCTTGAACTGCCTGAGGAAAGCAGTTTTTTCGGCGCGAATAGCATCAACCGAAAGCTCCAAACTCACATTTCGCCGAGTGATTTCCCGATCAATGAACAACGCGTACAGCGCAGGGTCAGGCACTCTCGCGCCAGAGCGACGGATCACTGGACGCTCACAGAAATAGGCGTAAAAGTGCAGGCGACAGAAAGAGAGAATCGGTGATGAACGAACGGTCTTCTCAATCTGGTCCCGAGCGCTCTCGTGACAGGCGTAAGCCGCTACGCGCAATTTTAGCAGTCGTTGAACAGCTTCGTTGGCATTCATAGGTCATGGTGCAGCATCCCACAGGTTGACAGTTCCAAAGGGGGAAATTGGGGTCACTATGACAGGTGCTGTGATGTCACCGCTTGCTGAAATCGAGACTTCGCCTGTTGGCAGTTGAGCTTTCCCCAGTGTCCGGAAGTAATTCGCTAACTTCTCCGGATCGTTCCCGACAGCATTTATGCCTTTGGCCAAGAGATAAAGTGTGCCGTAGTCAATTACCGCGTTCGGGGACGGATCACTGCCAAACCGATCCTGGTATCTGCGGCGAAATTCCTTTGCCCCCGGCTGTGTAACGAACGCGAAGTTGAGAAAGAAGCCGCCTTTGGCGGCATCTCCAGCCGCCACGACAGCATCGTTGTTTAAGACAAAACCGAGACTTGCGACGAAGGGACGTTGATAGCCTAGTTCACGCAATTGGCGTATGCAAAGTCCCATTGATCTTCCGAAACCAACAAGAACAATCGCGTCTGGGTTTGCAGCTATCGCTTTGGATGCAATCGTCCGAAAGTCGGTTGTATTTCTGTCGTAAAACTCCTCGCCTTTGACCACAAACTCGGCTTGCTGCCCAACCAACACGGCAATCTGCTGGGCGTAGGCCCGACCGTAGTCGTCGTTCAATGCAATCAGATAGATGTTCGACCAAGGCGGCTGCTGGCCTTTTATAAAGTCTATCATTGTGCCCGCCTCTTGGCTTGCAATGTTTGAGTAGCGCAAAACAAATTTGTGATCCTTGGTGATGTCTGGATGAGAGGCATTGGCGAATAATAGGACTGACTTCTGATCTGCCAGTGGCGCCAGCGCAAGGGATACACTGCTGACACTAGTGATAAATACGCGGCAGCGCTCCACATCAAGGAGATGGTTGAATGCAGACACGGACGATCTTGCATCGGTCATTCCGTCCTCGATCAGCACCCGCACAGGAGAATTTGTGGAATGGGCGCTCAACTCTTCCTGTGCAAGTATTAATGCATTCTTCGAAGATTCACCAAATGGAGCTCCAGGCCCTGTTAGCGGCAGCACCGCGCCGATTCGGAATTCCTGATTTTGTGACGGACGGTTACACGCTTGGAACAAACACGCGACGAAGAGCAGCACGACGATGGCTGCAAGCAGTTTGGATTTCATGATGAACTCGTTTGAATTTCCCGCAGTTCGGAGTGGTTATAGCCAATCAGTCGAAGTGCGCAAAGTCGAAAAGGCCCGGTTGGCTGATACATGGCTCGTCGTGCCGTTTCCGAGGGTTTGCGCATGACGGCAGGTTTCATGGCGGCATAATCAAAAAGCCTGCGGCACAAGGTCGAGGCTGTTGATGGCTTCGTTCACCGATTCGAGGGCCTCGTGGACTTCAAGGACCTGAATGTAGTCCCAGCATTTAAGCTTGTCTTTGAGGTTGGGAAGTCCGGCGGCTTCGGTTCTTATTTTGGTGATTTGGGCCGCGTCAGAAACGGCAACCACTCCCTGCACAGCAGGATTGTTGAGTGATTTGAGGAGGTTCATCAACAGGCTGTCTACCGAGCCTTTGGTCTGAACCTCGAAGACGTAAATCACGCGGCCCATGTTGCCGATTGTCACTTCCCAAATGGCGTCAACCTTTGCGCCGTCGGCAACTTTCTTTTCCTTGTCGGCTTGGAGCCCGAGCCAGCGACCGATGTCCACAATCTTGTCCCGAACTTCGTCATGGATGAATGCGGATGTCACCGCATCCACTTTCTCCACCGGGACGGCAGCGGGCGCGGCGACTTTGGGCTTGTGAATTTGCGAGAGGTTTTCTTCGACCTGTAATTCCTCCCAAATGAAGTAGTCCACGGTGAGCAGGTTCGCCTGCTTAGCATCCAGCGCGCGCATGTCCTGCGCGATGGATTCCGTCACGGAACAGAGGTGCGCGTAAACCTTGCCGGTGAGCTGGTAGTTGTGGCGAGGGAGGTCTGCAACACCGAGGTAATTTAAGCCGACGTAAGCGCGCCGATTCCACAACATGCAGGTGTCGGGATGCACATGGCACAGAATTTCGCTCATCATGGCCGGGCCAACGCCCTTGACGTGCTTGCGAAAATGATCCCACCGCTTTTCCAGTGACGCGGAAGACCAAACGAGTTCGGCCAGGTGTTCTACGAGTGACGGCAAGGTGTTGTCAGCGATTAGCTGGTCCACGACGTACTGTTTGTTGCCCCAGATGCGCATGGCCCACAACTTGGAGAAGTATTCTGTGAGATCGTCTTTGCTCATCTTGGCGAGCTTCGCAGCGGACCATGACCGGTAGTAAGCCGAGCGGTCAGTGCGCTCTTGTAACTCGGTGGCAAACTTTTCCGGCGTGGCCTTCAGGTGGGCCAGATAGTCAGCAACGTGCTTGCGAAGGCGGTCTTGGTTCATGATGACGGTGGGGTGGATGGTTGCGTCTTCACGGCGTAAGAGACAAGGGCGGTGGTGATCATCAACAACATTTGCGCCTCCATCTGATCGAAACCGGAGGAGGAGGGATGGTGCGGTTGGTTGGTGGCCTGGTTAACCGCGAGAAATGACCCACTCAACCAATCATAAGTGCGCTGACCGAGGCGAGTTTGCCAGGCGGCCTTCAATACGCGTCGCGGTTTTGTGCCGCCGGAGCCGTCCGGTACTTGCACCGTTTCAAAGAAAGGTTCGAGAGCGATACGGCACTGAGCTACAGCCTCGTTGTGGAAATCCATCCCCTCTAGCTTTACAGCCTGCTGGAGCGCGTCAAAGGAGACCTTCAAGTCTGAACAAGTGTCAATGGGGATGGCGGGGAGCTCTACAATGTGGACTTTGGCGAATTCAGTGCCCGGCAACACCTGCTCCAACCAAGTGGAGCGCGGAATGGTCGCCGTCAACTTGCCTTGCGTGTGATGGCGCTCAACCAGTCCCCAAACGGACGGGCGCAAAGTGTCCGGCACACGGGCCACCTCAACAAGCTCATCAACCAACAACTCCAAATCGAAACGCAGTGTCACGTCGCCTCCATTGCGAAGGCGGTTGATCAACGCCAGACGCGTGCGATCCATTGGGATTTCCAACTGCACGGAACGGCCATTCACTTCCTTACCAGAGGTGACACGCTCGCGCAGATACGTGGGAAGACTGGCGGCAATATGCGCGGTATCGAAAGGAGACAGGCGACAACGGAGTTCGCGAAAATCATAACACCTTCCCGATTGTCGCGGGCCGTGGAGGAGGAAATCGAGTGAGACAATCAACATGGGTAATTCGGCTCTGCCCGTTCCATAGACACCGCCGGGATGCAAACGGCCTTCAGCAGCGATCAAGCCGCCATCAACTGTGAAATACTCACTCATATTGTTGAGTTGGCCGAGGAAAGGCTACTCCTACTCTCGCGACGAATTAGAATCGGGCGATGGCAGCGGGGATATGCCAAGCTGTTTAAGGAATTCATTGTGTCTAGCCGTTGCTTTCTGGATATCGTTTTCGATTTCTACCAACTGTTCATGAGTCGCCGCCAGGTCGATCTCCGCTTCCTGCACGGCTGTACTGATGTAGCGGGAAATATTGAGGTTGTAACCTTCCTCGGCGATTAGCTCCATCGAGACGCGCTTTGAGTAGCGCTCATCTTCTTTCCGGAGCTTGTAGGTTTCGACGATCTTTTCGATATGCTCGTCGCTGAGAAAGTTCTGGCGTTTGCCTTTCTCGAAGTGTTCGGCGGCGTTGATGAACAGCACGTCGTCCGGCTTCTTGCACTTCTTCAGCACGAGGATGCAGACGGGAATTCCCGTGGAATAGAAAAGGTTCGCGGGCAGGCCGATGACGGTATCAATGTGGCCATCCTGGAGCAGCTTTTTGCGGATGCGTTCTTCTGCTCCGCCACGGAAAAGCACGCCGTGGGGCAGGATGATGGCCATGACGCCCTGATCCTTGAGGAAGTGGAAGCCATGCAGGAGGAAGGCGAAGTCGGCGGCGGATTTGGGCGCTAAGCCGTGGTTTTTGAAACGAACATCATCGCCCATGTCGTCCTTGGGCTCCCAGCGGTAACTGAATGGCGGATTGGCGACGACGGCGTCGAACTTCGGCATCTTTGCGGGGTTGGTCTCGCGTAGGAAATCCCAGTCGTTGGTCAGGGTGTCGCCGTGATAGATTTCGAACTCCGTGTCCTTCACCCCGTGAAGCAGCATGTTCATGCGCGCAAGGTTGTAGGTGGTGATGTTCTTTTCCTGGCCGTAGATTTTGCCGATCCTGCCGCCTTGCTCCTGCAATCGGTGCCGGATGTTGAGCAACAGCGAGCCGGAACCGCAGGCGAAATCGAGGATGCTGCCGAGTTGCTTCACCGGCCCGGTGGCAGGCTCTTGACTGTCGAGCGTCACAATGCCGGAGAGGATGCTGGAAATCTGCTGCGGCGTGTAAAACTCGCCCGCTTTCTTGCCGGAGCCGGCGGCGAACTGGCCGATCAGATATTCGTAAGCATCACCCAGCGCATCAATATCGGTGGAGAATTCAGCCAGCCCTTTGGCGATTTCTTTGATGATGTCGCAGAGCTTCTTGTTTTTATCGGCGTGCGTCTTGCCGAGTTTTTCTGAGCCGAGATTAATCTCGGAGAATAGGCCTTGGAAAGTGCTTTGGAAGGACTCGTTTTCGATATATTTGAAACCGTCTCGCAAGGTTTCGAGCAACTCCCCGCTCTGCGTTCGCGCCAGGTTCGCGATGCTGGCCCAGAGATGATCCGGCTTGATGACGTAATGCACCTTACGCCGCATCTGCTTCTCGAACTCCACCACGTCGCCGGGATTGTTGGCATACCACAGTGCCAGCGGCACGCGATTATCGTCGGCGGGAAGTTTGGGGTAATCCGGTCCCAGTTCGCGACAGGCGGCGACTTCGTAATTGTCGGAGAGATAGCGCAGAAAGAGGAAGGCCAGCATGTAGTCGCGGAAGTCGTCCGCGTTCATCGCTCCACGGAGTTGGTCGGCGATGTTCCACAGGGTCTTGCCCAATTGGGTTTTGTTTTGGTCGGTCATGATTCGGTTTTGGCTGATGCAGCCACCGGCGTAGCGGCGGGTGCGGCGACTGCTGCGGGGGCTTCGCTCAGCAGTGCTTTATTGAACGGATAAAAATCGAGGAAATCATCGAAGACCTTCTCAAAAGTCTCCTTCGTCTCGGGAAGCATCTTTGTCGGTTCGTAGTAGGAATAATTCCCGTGGCTCAAAATATTGAGTGTTCGCCCGAAAAGGGTTTCGTCCGGATCATCCTCGGTTTTCTTGATACACACAGAGAATTTTTGGTGGCCGTGAAAAGTTGACGCTTTCTCGAGAAGGCCGCGAAGAGCATTAAAATGGTGTGTGCATAGCTCGTCCGCGTTTCGCGCTTCGCAGATCTCCTGAAGCAAAGCCAAGTGATGAAAGAATGGCGTATCTCCGGTATAGACCAGAGTGAATTCTCCGGTTTTTTTGGAGCGTGCTAAAAAGTGGGGGGCGAAGCCCTTCTTGTCGATTTCCCGAAGCTCATTCCACAGCACATTGAAGAACAGAGAGTGGTGGGAGGACAGCACGAATTTAATCGAGTGGTCTTTCCTCCCGATGAACTGTGCCAGATGATGGCCGACTGCGATGGCGTTGTGCTCATCGAGCGATGAAATCGGATCATCAATGTAAATATATTTGACCCACTCATAAGCCTTAGCTCCATCGAGCGCGAGCTGCACGATGGCGAGAAAGAAGCACCAGATGAAAATGTTCTCCTCGCCGCGTGAAATCTTGATGTCATCGACCGTTTCGAGCTTATCCCCGTTCTGCACCTCGCGGGAGAAGCTCACTTCCCACTCGTCGGTATCAATCCGGAAATCGAAATCGGCATACCGGTTCAGTAATGGACGAATGCGATTATCCATTTCCAGTTCTTTCAACCCGGCAAAGAACCGCGAATCCTTGTTAATTGTCAGAACCCGCTCACGGTCATTCTTGAGGTCGTTGTCCCACGAAAACAGGTCTTCGGTGAAGGCGTTGAAATAGAGTGTGTCGCGCTCGTCGCCGTTCTTGCCGAGGTCCTTGAACGCGGTGGAAAGGCGGGTCTTGCCCGTGCCGTTGTAGGCGTAGAGCAGAATGAACTTTTTGGTCTGCAACTCCTGACGCAGATGCGTGGCCAAGGCGCTGAGGTCGGCGAACGGGGTTGCGCTCATGCCTCGGCCTCCGACGCGGGTGGAAAGAGCTGTTGCATCAGCCCGCGTTTGTGGGTCTTGAGGGCTTCGAGCTTGGCGCTTTGGGCGGCGATCAGGTCGTCGATCGAGGAGAGGCAGATGGCGATGCGCTCTTGTTCGCCAGACGAAGCTGGGACACCAATTTGAAATTCCTCCAACATTGGAAGTCTGATGTAGCTCATTGCGCTTACTTGCACCTGTGTCAACAGCGCCGGCCGCAAATTGGCACTCAAGAGGGCATAAAGATAAGGAACGTGTATGTCAGCGAAATCTGTCAAAACGTAGGTTCTCTGATACGCCTCGAACTTCCCGTTGTAGTATTTCGCCTGCCCGACGTTGGCGTTTCCGGCTATCAAAATAGCTTCCGCGTCAAACGAGTAGCTGTTGCTGTAAATGTGGTTCTCAGCGCATGTGAAAAAGGGGTAGAGTCCATTTTCCGTCCCTTCGTTGGCGTCCTTTTTCCCCGTTCGTATTTTGCACAAACTGCCGAGGCTAGAAAAACTCCATTCTTCCGCACCTTCGAACTCGGGGAAGCGGAGGCGGGGGAGGGTTTCGCCGGCGCGGGGGAAAAGCTGCTGCATGAGCCCTTTTTTGTGGGCCTTGAGCGCTTCGAGTTTCTGGCTTTCCGCTCCGATCAGCTCGTCCAGCGTACCCAGGCACTCGGCGATTTTTTGTTGTTCCCCTAAAACCGTAGGCGCAGCTAGTTCATACTCCTCCAACATCGGCAGTTTGATGTAACTCATCGCGCTGGTCTGCACCTGCTGCAGCAGCGATGGCCTCAAGTGTGCGTTTAGGGTTGTATAAAGATACGGAACATGGATATCTGAGAAGTCAGTCAAAACGTAAGTTCGCTGATATGCTTCAAACTTTCCTTGAAAGTATTTCGTCTGGCCGACATTTGCGTTTCCAGCCACTAGGATTGCCTCAGCGTCGAAGGAATACGATTGGCTGTAGATATGATTTTCCGCACAAGTAAAAAATGGATACGGGCCGCTTTCAGCGCCTTCGTTGGCGTCCTTTTTCCCGGTTCGGATTTTACATAGTTGACCAAGTCGCTTGGTCGCCCATCCCCGCCCATCCCGAAACTCCGGGAAGCGCAGCTTGGGCGTCAAATTCAGATTCGTGCCGATGCCTCTCATGCTTCGGCCTCCAACGGGGATGGAAAGAGCTGCTGCATCAGCCCGCGTTTGTGGGTCTTGAGGGCTTCGACCTTGGCGCTTTGGGCGGCGATCAGATCGTCGAGGGAGGACAGGCAGGAGGCGATGCGCTGCTGTTCTGGCAACTTGGGGACGGGCAGCGTGACCGATGAAAACAGTGTTTTGTTAACGATCGGGACGGCCTGTATGCCAGCGAGTTCAGCGATGCGCTCTGCATCCTTGACCAGAGCGTAATACACAAACGCTCCCGAGTGCTCCGCGTTCGGGACGACGGAGTTTATCTGCTGATTCGTTGCACACTCCCGCCGGTTTTGGGCCACCTTTCCGATGGTAGACCCAATACAAACGAACAGCACGCTGTTCGCTCTGATTGGCCGGGTTTCATCGAAGCCCAAGGCTGTCAATGTGGTCTTGGTTTCATCAACAAACCGCAGGTCCGAAATGTCGGCGGGCGAAACAAACGGAATGCCTCCCCCATAGAATTCAGGACGCGCCGTGCTCGGCGTGCTACCGGTCACGACCTCGCCGAAATCGCCAACCGACTTTTCCTCCCATTCCGGTTCGTCTTGGAACTCGGGGAAGCGGAGGCGGGGGAGGGTTTCGCCGGCCCGGGGGAAGAGCTGCTGCATGAGCCCTTTTTTGTGGGCCTGGAGCGCGTCGAGTTTCTGGCTTTCCGCTCCGATCAGCTCGTCCAGCGTGCTCAGGCACTCGGCGATTTTTTGTTGTTCGCCCGGATCAGGCACTTGAACGCTTGTTGATAGAAACCTCTCAATCGAGACATTAAACCGACCGGCTCTTGCACCTTCGTTCGCGAGGCCGCGCAACTCGGACTCGTGAGCACCGGCTTCAAAATACCATTCCCAAAAGGCAGGCTGTTCACCGTTTTTGAAGCGGAAGCATTTGTAGATGGGGGAAACAATTCCGTGCGGATGCTTCGTCAGGCGCTTGATCGTTCCGTAAGCAGAAGCCTTTGTTACCCGGTCGTTGTAAACGAAATCATCACGCTGAACTTTGAGGTATCGGTCCGCATTCGTTCCGGCAATTTGCTTCCCGAAATACTCGCTTTGGAGCACGAGCCCGTGTTCACCCGAGAGAGTCAGAATGTTGTTCGCGTCCTCGTTGTCCGCCCGCTCGGAGACTGGATCGGCAATGATGCGCAATTCCTCCTCCGTCCACCCCTTCGCCTTCCGAAACTCCGGGAAGCGCAGCTTGGGCGTGAGGTTTGGTTTTGCGTCGCTCGGCATGGGTGGCGTCATTGTTCGTAGGCGTTCAGCCCGGAGATGTCGCGGCCGGCGGCGCGTTTCTTGAGCAGCGGGACGAGGTCGTCCATGAGGGCAAGTTCCTTCACGCGGCGTTCCCGCCAGCCGAGGCCGAGCGGCTGCATCAACTCGGTGAGTTGTTCGCCGTCGAACACCATGCGCTGGAGGATGGCGTCCACAAAGGTCTGGAGGCGGTCGGTGGTCAGGCCGTGTTTCTGCGCCACGGCGGCGAGTTCGGCGGCGTGGCGCTCGCCCTTGAAGCGCTGGTAGCCGGCGCGGATTTCCTTTTCGTCCAAACCCTGGCCCGCCTGAAGACTGCGAACGTAGTCGGTGATGGTGTCGCGTTCGTCCATGAACTTCGCGTCGGCTTGAATCAGACCGATGAGCTGGTCGCGGTTCATGGTCTGCTTGCCGGGCGTCTTGGCCGAAAAATTGGCCAGCAGCTTCATGATGTAGTCGTAATCAATAATGGCGGACGCGAAGAGGACAAACTCGAAGTCGAGTTCCTCAATCACCGGGCTTGGCACCTTCTCGTCGCTCTTACCCTGACGCTCCTTGAGGTCCTGCGCGGTAGCGAGGTAAACACCACGGAAGGCGTTGAGCTGCTCCTTGGGCAAAAGCTGCTCGACTTCTTTTTCCTTTTCGGGAGGGAGATCAGTATATTGGTCGAGTTGAATCTTGAGACGTTGGACCTCGCGGAAGCGCTCAATGAAGGCGGCTTTGGCCATGTCGCCCTTGAGTTGGGGAACGTTTTCGGGTTTGGGTTCGAGGCCCTGCGATTGCATGAACTTACCAAGTTCGCCGAGGGAGACTTTCATTTTCTTCACCACGTCTTCGGCAGGCTCGACCAGCCAGATTTGATTCGCTTTGGTGCCGGTATCGCCGCCGGAGAACAGGGCGATGGCGGCGTCCACAGCGTTCTGTTGCTGGCGGAAATCGAGAATCTGGCCGTGAGGTTTGGTGGCATTGAGAATGCGATTGGTGCGGGAGAATGCCTGAATTAGCCCATGGTGCTTGAGGTTCTTGTCCACGTAGAGCGTGTTCAGATACTTCGAGTCGAAGCCGGTGAGCAGCATGTCCACGACGATGGTGATATCAATCTTCTCCGCGCCTTTGCGCGGCATGTCCGCATTGGGGAACTGCTGGTCTTTGATGCGCTTCTGGATGTCCTGGTAGTAAAGGTCAAACTCGCCGATTGAGTGATTGGCGCCGTAGCGGGTGTTGTAGTCGGCGATGATGGCCTTGAGGGCGTCCTTTTTCTTTTCAGGTTCCTGCTCGTTGTCCGCCTTTTCCGTGGGCAAGTCTTCTTGAAGTTGCTTCACATCCGAATCGCCCTCGGCAGGCGGCGAGAAAACGCAGACGATTTTGAGCGGAATAAACTGCGGATCGGTGGCGCGCTCTTCCTGCACCTTTCGGAACAGTGCGTGGTATTCGATGGCGCTGTTTATTGAGTCGGTGGCAAACAGGGCGTTGAAGCGGCAGGAGTGGGTGGCTTGGTCGTGCTTGTCGAGGATGGCCTCGACGATGGCGTTCTTTGTGAGGGCCTGACTGACCTTCGGAGCGTCTTTGCCACCCGGCTTGTAGTAGTCCACATGGAAACGCAGGACGTTTTTGTCCTCGATGGCGTGGGTGATGGTGTATTTGTGCAACTGGCGCTGGAAAATGTCTTCGGTTGTCTTGTAGGAAGCTACTTGGCCGTCAATTTTCACATAAGATGCGTTGTCCCGAAAAATCGGCGTGCCGGTGAAACCGAAAAGTTGGGCGCGGGGAAAAAATTCTTTGATAGCTTCGTGGTTGTCACCGAATTGAGAGCGGTGACATTCGTCGAAGATGAACACCATGCGCTTGTCGCGGAGCGGTTCTAGCCTCTGCTTGTAAGTCTCTTTGCCTTCCTTCGTCCGTTCGCGATTGCGCTTGCTGTTTTCGTCCAGCGCCAGGCCGAGTTTTTGGATGGTGGTGACGATCACCTTGTCCGCGTAGTCGTCCGAGAGGAGTCGTCGCACCAACGCGCCGGTGTTGGTGTTTTCCTCGACGCAACCTTCCTGGAAACGGTTGAACTCCTCGCGCGTCTGCCGGTCGAGGTCCTTGCGGTCCACGACGAAGAGGCATTTATCAATCTTGTCGTTTTCCTTGAGGAGCGTGGAGGCCTTGAACGAGGTGAGCGTTTTGCCGCTGCCCGTCGTGTGCCAGATGTAACCGTTGCCACAGTTCTGCTCGATGCAGTCCACGATGGCCTGCACGGCGTAAATCTGATAGGGCCGCATCATGAGGAGCTTTTGCTCGCTTTGGATGAGCACCATGTAGCGGCTGATCATCCGGCCCAGTTCGCACTTTTGCAGGAATGTGTCTGCGAAATCGTCGAGGTGGTTGATCGGCTTGTTCTCCTTGTCCGCGAAACGGTAAACTGGGAGGAAGCGCTCGTCGGCATTGAACGCGAAGTGGCGGGCGTTGTTGTTGGCGAAGTAAATCGTGTCCGTGCGGTTGCTGACGATGAAAAGCTGGATGAAACAAAGCAGCGTGCGGGTGTAGCCGTTGCCGAGGTCGTTCTTGTAGTCAACGATCTGCTCCATGGCCCGGCGCGGATTCACGCTAAGGGTCTTGAGTTCAACCTGGGCGACCGGGACGCCGTTGATAAGAAGGATGACGTCGTAGCGGTGGTGGCTGTAGTCGGTGTTGATCCGGAGTTGGTGGACGACCTCGAAGTCATTTTTGCACCAGTCCTTGATGTTCACCAGGGTGTAGGCCAGCGGCGTGCCGTCGTCGCGGGTGAAGTCGTTCTTCTCGCGGATGATTTTGGCGGCGGTGAAAACGTCCGGTGTGATGAGTTCGTCAAGCAGGCGGGTGAATTCGCCATCGGTGAGGCGAACGCGGTTGAGGATCCCGAATTTCTCCCGAAAGTTTTTCTCCAGCGCGGCGCGGTCGCGGATGTCGGGACGATATGTGTATTTGAGACTACGCAGTTTCTCGATGAAGGCGTCCTCGATGCCTTGCTCTTTGAGCACGAGCGCCTGGGAATCCGGGGCTTGTGGGTAGCGGCTGTCAGAGGACGTGGGCATGGTGGTTTCAGCAGGCGTCATTGAAGCGGCAGCCGGTCGGCGGCGGTCCCGAGTTTCTTGTCAAGGTCGCGGAAGAATTGTTGAGAGTTGGTGTCGGGCATGAGAGAAAGATCAAGGGGTTGAGCGATTAAGCGTGAAGGGCGGGCCAAGCTCGAACGAGGCCGGACATGGAGCACCGAATTCCTTTTCGTGTGTGGTCATACCCAAATCGCGTGCGGCGAGTGTATTGGGTGGAGGCGATGGGGAAAGGAGAAAACTGATGGCAGAATCCGGCTGGACGCCCGATTGCGAGTGCGTTTCCCAAAACGAGGGAGTGAGTGTAGAGGTATGGGCGTGAAATTGAAGCCGATTTACCTGCCGTGCCTGCGATGTGGTGATCGCGGAGGCGTGGTATTCCTTGTGCCGCGCCTCGGGGCGAACTGGCGATCTGCGGAAACGCCATCGAAGTGTTGCGACGCTCTGCATTACTTGGAGATGAGGTCTGATTCATTTGGTCAGGTCGTTTTGTATGATCGTTTCCCGCTGCGGTATCCGATGGATAGTTACGACCCGGGCGAGTTTCCTGTGGTGAGGTTTCCGAACGTGCCGTGGTGCAAGGCGCAGTCGGGTGACGATGACTCGCTGTTTGGCCCTATCGTGATTTGCAGGCGGAGGCGGCTTACTCGGGCGGAGGTGGCGCTGGTTTGGGAGCGGTGTCGTGGACGTTGCCATATTTGCAAAAAGAAGAAATGGAAACTGGCTGAGCACGGTCGTTACGGGTGGCATGTGGATCACCACATCCCAAACGTCGGCGGTGGCCGTGATACCGAGGCGATGGAGAATTTCAAAGTGGCCTGCGCGAAGTGTAATTTGAAAAAGGGTCGCGGCCACACGCCACGAACAATCGGAAAGGCGTTAGAGCCACTGCTGCGAAGCTGAGTGTTTTATTTAGCAGACGACGATGGCGGAGAATTGGTGGGTAGCGGCAGTTGTGGTGACTCGACTGGCGATTTGGCTGACGGAGCAGCGGATGATTTTGATGGCCACCAGATGCCGACGAGAAGTACGAGCCAACCGAGGGCGATGGCCATCAGCGCCGCATTCCACAAATTCTCGGCGACGCGAGGCCACGGACCGAGTTCGGGTGGAAGCAGAGTGG
>SCTL01000831.1 GCA_004297495.1 Verrucomicrobiota bacterium | reverse complement strand
GCAGGTGTCGCAGTTCCATTTCAGCGATACCTTTAAGGCATTGCTCCGCAAGAAACAAGGTATTGGGCAGCTTCGCCCAGCCGCGCTACGGTGTCGCCATGATGAATATACGCAGAGCCAATGAACGGGGCCACGCCGACCACGGCTGGCTGAACGCGCGCCACACCTTTTCCTTCGCGGGCTACTACGATCCCGAGCACATGGGTTTTCGCAGCCTGCGCGTGATCAACGACGACACGGTCGCGCCGGGCGCGGGCTTCGGCACGCATCCGCATCGCGACATGGAAATCATCACCTACGTCCTGAGCGGCGCGCTGGAGCACAAGGATTCCATGGGCAACGGCCGCGTGATCAAGCCCGGTGAGGTGCAATACATGGCCGCCGGCACGGGCGTGCAACACAGCGAATTCAATCCGTCGCCCACCGAGTCAGTGCATCTGCTGCAAATTTGGATTCTGCCCGACAAAAAAAACGCCAAGCCGCGCTACGAAGAAAAGTCGCTCGTGAAAGCGAAGACCGGCCAGTTCCATCTCGTCGCGAGCAAGACCGGGCGCGAGGGTTCAATCGCGATCAATCAAGACGCGGAGCTACAACTCGCGCGGCTGAATTCCGGCGATGCCGTGGAACACACGTTGCGTCCACAACGGCACGCGTGGTTGCACGTCGCCGAGGGCACGGTGGAATTGAACGGCGAGAAATTGAGCGCTGGCGACGCCGCCTCGTTCAGCGAGGAAGCGAAACTGAAACTCACGGCCACGGAAAAATCTCAAGTGCTGTTGTTTGATCTGAACTGATGAACCGGAAGTAACGGAGAAAACAGAGTTTCTCCGATATCTGTTCTCTCATGCAAATAAAACCAAGAAAGCTAGAACCATGAACCAGGAAAAACTCAAACTGCTGGCCAAAGACCTGACGAAAGAATATCCGCGCAGCCCGCGCGAAACGCTGGCGGGCTACGTCCTCGCGGCCCGGGCCGTGGACAAATGCCGCGCCGTGCTGCTCGGCATCGGTGGCGAATATCATTCCGGCTGCCCGGTGGACTCGATGTTCCTCGAATTCGCCGGCATCTCTTACGAAAAGTTCCGCGCCTTCGTGGCCACCGGCGCGGCCGACGCGGAAATCGCCGCCTGGATTCTGCAAAACGCCAAGTCGCGCCCGCGCGTCGAAATCATTCGTTGGAACAACGGGCTGCGCGACAAGCGCATCAGCGAAATGCCCGACGACTTGCAGGAATATTTCGAGGACTACGTTCCCAAATTCGTCCCACGCAACCGTCCGGTTTATGTCTTCTTCGACGTTTACGATCTGGAAGAAGAACGCATCTGAGCAACCCACAACTGAATCAACCTTAAGAAACAAAACCATGACTACTGTATCCATCGTTTATCATTCCGGTTCGGGCCACACCGCCAAGATGGCTGACGCCGTCGCGAAAGGCGCAGGCTCGATCGCCGATGTGAAAGTCCAGACCATTGCCATCACGGGCAGGGAAATCGTCGAGGGCCGGTTCAAAAGCGACGCGGCGTTCGCGCAACTCGACGCCAGCGACGCCATCATCTTCGGCAGCCCGACCTACATGGGCGGACCGAGCGGGCAGTTCAAAACTTTTGCCGACGCCACCGCCGGCAGTTGGTTCACCGGCAAATGGCGCGACAAGATTGCCTCGGGTTTCAGCGTTTCCAACAGCCCGAGCGGCGACAAGTTCAGCACGCTGCAATATTTTTTCACGCTGGCGATGCA
>SCTL01000830.1 GCA_004297495.1 Verrucomicrobiota bacterium | reverse complement strand
CGGATGGAGCAGGGTGCGATTCGTGTCGCCTTCCCAACTCATGATGCCGAAAGCCGGCGGCAGGTTCGGAGGTGAAACCGGTTTCTCGGCGCGGAGGGAAATTTCCAGAATCTCGCCGGCGCGACGAACGCTGAAATTGACCGGCCCGGCATTCTGATTCGTCTGCGCGTCCTCGGCGGCGTCCACGGCGGCGAAACTGAAAATGTTGGTGCCGTTGACGGCCACGATCTCATCGCCGTGCTTCAATCCTGCCGCCGCCGCCGGGCTGTTCGAGGCGACTTGAAAAATGCGGGCGGGTTGCACCTGGCTGATGAGAATCTGGCGGAGCGCCTTGCGCTCATACCATTTCGTCTCGCGTTTGAGCGGCACGATGCTGGTGACATCTTCCTTGCCGTCGCGCAGATACTTGACCGTCAGGTTGGTGTTTTCACTGGTGATGACGCGCCAGGTGATGCTGTCCTGTGACGGCGGGCCGAAAGTCTTGATCGGGTGGCCGTCTATTTCCGTGATCAGATCGCCGGGACGCAGACCGGCTTTCCACGCTGGACCGTCGGGGACAACCCAGCCGAGCTTCGGTGAATCATCGCCGATGCTCGCCGGCTTGCCGACCTGCCAGACGACCACGGCGAAAGCGAGCGCGAGCAGGAAACTGAAAAGCGGCCCGGCGAACGCCACGATGATCTTGTCGAGCGGGGAAACATTCGCCGCAGTGTCCAATGCGGTCACATCTCCACGGCGAAGGACGTTCGGCACTTGTTCGACTGGTTCGCTTTTGCCTTCGATCATTTCCATGGTCGCCATTTGCGGCAGCGAGACGTAGCCGCCGGCGGGAATCCAACCCAGCGCGTATTCGACGCCGTTGATCTTGGCGCTCCAGATCGGCTTGCCGAACCAGATGGCGAAGCGATCCACTTTCATGCCGCGCCAGCGCGCCGCGAGGAAATGGCCGAGTTCATGGACAAAGATGAGCAGGTTCAGCGCGAGCAGCGCTTCCAGCACGACGAAGACGATTTTCAAAATAGACATGCCTAAATATAGCTCCAACAAGAGCGCGATGAGTATAACGCCAAATCGCTCCGCCGCAATCACGGAGCAGCGAAGATTAGCCGACCGCCGCCTTTCGCGCCCACGCGTCGGCTTCGAGAATCTGGGGCAGGGCAGGGTGGGAGACGACTTTGTGCGCTTCCATGGTGCGTTGGACCAGTTCGGAGATTTGCGGGAAATTGATTTTGCGATTCACGAACGCTTCGACCGCAATTTCATTGGCGGCGTTCAACACGGCGGGCAACGTGCCGCCCACTTCACCGGCGCGGCGGGCGAGTCCGAGCGCGGGAAAGCGGTCCTCATCCGGCACTTCAAACGTGAGGCTGCCGATCTTGGGGAAATCCGTTTGCACCCGCTCGTTGCCGGCGCGATCGGGATACGTGAGCGCGTATTGAATCGGCAGGCACATGTCCGGCGTGGAAAGTTGCGCGAGCAACGAGCCGTCCACGAACTCGACCATCGAATGCACGACGCTCTGCGGATGCACGACCACGCCGACGCGCGCCATCTCGATGTCGAAAAGCCAGCGCGCCTCGATCATCTCCAGTCCTTTGTTGAACAGCGTGGCGGAATCAATCGTGATCTTGCGGCCCATGACCCACGAGGGATGCTTGAGCGCTCGCTCGACGGTGATCTCAGAAAACTTTTCCTTCGGCCAGGCTTGTTTGTCGCGGAATGGCCCGCCGCTGGCGGTCAACCAAAGTTTGCGGACCGAGGAACTGGGTTTGCCATCGAGACACTGGAAGATGGCGGAATGTTCGCTGTCCACCGCGAGCACGCGCACGCCTTGCTTGCGCGCTTCGTTCATCACGGTCTCGCCGGCCATGACGAGAATTTCCTTCGAGGCTATTGCGATGTCCTTGCCCGCGCGAATCGCCGCGAGCGCCGGTTGCAATCCCGCCGTGCCGACGATGGCGATGAGCACGATGTCCGCGTCCGGCAGCGTGGCGAGTTTCAGCAAACCTTCCGGGCCGGAAAAAACTTCGCAGGCCGTGCCGAGGGAATCACTAAGTTCCTGTGCGTTGGCCGGATCGTTGATGCAGACCGCTTCGGGGCGATGCTTGCGCGCCTGGTCGAGCAGCAGTTCGGTGTTGTTCCCCGCCGCCAGCGCGAGCAAGCGGATGCGGTCGGGCAAATCCTCGGCGACCTTGATGGTGCTGGTGCCGATGGAGCCAGTGCTGCCGAGAACGACGACATTCTTCATGGGTGTGTCAGGACGTGCCGCAGATAGAGATACATGATGGGTGCATTAAACAGCAGACTGTCGAGCAAGTCGAGGATGCCGCCGATGCCCGGGAAGAAGCTGCCGGAGTCTTTCACGCCGGCTTCACGTTTGAACAGCGACTCGATCAAGTCACCGATCACAGCCGTGGAACTCAACAGCACCCCCAACACGACCGCGTGCAGCGGTTTCATGCCGAACATTTTGTCGCCGAGGAAATGCGTGAACACCAGGCTCGCAACGGTGGAAACCACAATCGCGCCGCCGAAACCCTCCCACGTTTTCGCCGGACTGATGCGCGGAATCATTTTGTGTTTGCCGATGAGCGAGCCGACGGCGTAGGCGCCCGTGTCGCTGAACTTGGTCACGACAATAAAAAACAGAACGTAATATTTTCCGTTCTCGCCGATGCCGGGGAAGAAATTGATCTTTTGGATGAAGTTCAACAGCCACGGCACATACATCAGGCCGAACAGCGTCGTGGAAATCGCGAGGATGCCGGCGGTGTTGCTGCGCGAGACGAATTGCCGCACGCACAGGCCGAGCACGAACAGGATGAGAAAGGTCGTCTCAAAGTCATTCGCTCGCGCCGGGTCTTGATACATGCCCAGTCGTCCTTCGCAATGCAGGAACGTGCCGATCATCAACAACACGCCGCCCAGCACCCCGCAAATCTTGAAGCTCACCAGGCCGCGTTTGTCCACCAGACCGTAGAATTCGATCAACCCGACGGCGGCGAGCAGGATCATCAGCGCAATGAACGCGTAATCCGAGAGCAGTTTGTTGCCGGAAAAAATCGCCGCGAGAATGACGGCCCACAGAACGATGGTGCTGCCCAGGCGGCGAAAGAAAACTTTCGCTTTCGATGGCGGCGCAGGCGCAAGGGGCGTGTCTGACATTGGCGTGAAGCTAACAACGCCGGCGCGGCTTGCCAATTTCAAACCCCAACCAAAAGGAATTGGTCTCTTGCCAAAAATAGTTTTGAATTCTTGCGATTTCATCGCCATCCTCCGCGTTCGCTTTGGCGAACTCTGGAAATGAAACGCACGCATCACTGCAACGAATTGCGCCCGGCTCACCTCGGGCAGACGGTCACCTTGACCGGTTGGGTCCACTCGCGCCGCGACCTCGGCGGTCTCATCTTCATTGACGTTCGTGACCGCGAGGGGCGCACGCAGACGGTATTCGATCCGTCCGATCTGGCGAAGGAACTTTTCGAGCAAGCCGCCGCGTTGCGCAGCGAATGTGTCGTGGCCATCACTGGCAAAGTGCGCCAACGGCCCGCCGGCACGAACAATTCCAAGATTCCCACGGGCGAAGTCGAGGTGATGGCTTCGAGTTTGCAGGTATTGAACATGGCCGAAGTGCTGCCATTCCCGGTGGACGATCCGGAAGCTGCCGGCAAGGTGAACGAGGAGTTGCGCTTGCAATATCGCTACCTCGATTTGCGTCGGCCTGAGATCGCCAAGAATCTGCGTCTGCGCTCAAAGGTAGCCACGGCCGCGCGTGTGTTTTTTGACGACCAAGGTTTTCTCGAAGTCGAGACGCCGATTCTGTTCAAGTCCACGCCCGAAGGCGCGCGAGAGTTCATCGTGCCGAATCGCCGCGAGGCGGGGACGTTTTACGCGCTGCCGCAATCGCCGCAGCAGTTCAAACAGATTCTCATGGTCGCAGGCGTCGAGAAATACTACCAGCTCGCGCGCTGCTTTCGCGACGAAGACCAACGCGCGGATCGGCAGCTTGAATTCACGCAGGTGGACATCGAGATGAGCTTCATCGAGCGCGAGGACATTTACGCGCTGATTGAGGGCTTGCTCAAACGCGTTTGGAAAGTCGCGCTCAATGTGGACATCCCCACGCCGTTCAAGCGCATGACGTTCGAGGAAGCGATCAATCGCTACGGCATTGATAAACCGGACACGCGCTTCGGCATGGAGCTCGTGGACTTCACCGAGGAATTCAAGACGAGCACGTTCAAAGTGTTCAGCGGCGCGGTCGCGAACGGCGGCGTGGTGAAGGCGCTCAACGCTAAAGGCCTCGCCTGCGCCACGCAGGGTCAGATCGAGACGATGACTGAATACGCCAAGAGTTTCGGCGCGAAAGGGCTCGCCTACATCAAGGTCGAGGGCGGCGAATGGAAATCGCCCATCGTGAAGTTTTTCACCGACGCGGAGAAAGCCGCGCTCACGAGCAAGCTGAAGATTGAGGAAGGTGATTTGATATTGTTCGCCGCCGATCAATGGCTGACCGCGTGCGAAATCCTCGGCAAGATTCGTCTCTATTGCGCCGACGTGCTCAAGCAGTCCGGCAAGCTGACGATTCCCGCCGACCAGTTTAATTTCCTGTGGGTCATCGAATTTCCGCTGCTCGGATTCGACCGCGAACAAGGCCGCTGGTATTCGAGCCA
>SCTL01000829.1 GCA_004297495.1 Verrucomicrobiota bacterium | reverse complement strand
CGGCTTCCCTGAAAGTTGATGCTGCCCACACCGGGATTGAAACGCCAGCCGGCCGGCGCGGTCAGGATGAGGGTCTGGCCGTTACCCACCGCGAAGTCAGTGATGCTGCCTTCGGTCAGAACGATGTTCCCGAGCGCGGTGAGGGCCGCACCGTTGGTGGAGTTCAGCGCCTTGTCGGCGGAAATGTTGTTGCCGCCGGTCGGTTCGGTGACGATGACGCTCGCGAACAAACGACAGGCGAAAGAAAAAACCAGCAGGCCCGCAATCAGGCTTGCTCCGGCTTTTCGTTCGCCTGTCATCGGCGCCGCCGTCGAACTTGAGAATTTCATGTTTACAGACTGATTCAGATCACGTCTGACCGTGGGTGGGTTTGCGGACATTCGCTCGGGCCCGACGCAACCAACCGCACCGTCTGACTGCTGGCACCCGAACGAGCTGCCAGCAATCGGATCCAGGCACAGTTGGATTCCCGGTGGTGATTGGAACCTAACCCCGTGCCCGCCCCGGCCTGCACTTTCCGCCTCGGAAAGGCGTCGGACGGAGACTTCGACATCAAGGGAAATAGCAGCCGTGCTGCCACTTTTAGCGCGAAGACTGAATTGAAGGAATGAAGGTGAATCCGCGGGCGAGCAAGAGGTTAAACTTGGCAAGCATTACGCCGGGGCCGGGAGTTTCCGGCGCGCCTTGTCTCACAAGGAGACATGCCTCACTTTGTGAGCGGACGAGTTGAGGAATGGCCGTTAGCCGCCTGCGCTGATCACGGCCAAGCCAGTCGGTAGAAGGCCGCGCTCGGAGGCGCATTGGTGTCGGTGAACTCACCCTGACCAACCTCGTCCAGCGTTGCTGCCCCCAAATCCACCCACGCAGTCTGGTCGCCGGCCAGCAACGCCGCGCGCTCGACGTGATAGGTGTTACCCGCAACACCGCTGAACGCGATCTTGATCCCATTTTGCACGACAGTGAGGGACGTCAGGCTCGGCGGCGGGCTGTTCGTGCCGGGATTACTGGGCGCATTCACGCGCACGCAAATCTGATTCGTCGCGAGACAACCCGCGAAACCATCCGTCACCGTGTAATCAAAATGATCCGGCGTATTCCGATTCGGATCGGAGTCGGACGGCAGATAATACACCCCGTCGCCGAACACCAGAATCGTCGCGCCGTTCGTGCCCGCGCCCACGCTCACCAATGTCCGCGCGTCACCGTCGGCATCGCTCGTGCGATTGGTCAGCAAGTCCGGAATCGGAATCTTGACCCAAAAATTGCTCGACCGCAGATAAGTCGCCGAGGTCGCCAGCGGCGCGCTGTTGATCATCTGTGTCGCCGCCAAATCATTCGTCACGCCGCGGAAATTTCCATCACCAGCGTAGGCGGCGGCGATGCTGTGCAAACCGTGTGAGAGCGAACTGGTGGTAAGACTCGCCACACCGCTGCTCAAGCCGGCGGGTGAACCGGACGGCGCGCCATCCGCGATGAACTGCACCGCGCCCGTCGGAATCCCCGCGCTCGGCGCGACCGCGTTCAACGTCAACGTGAAGGTCACGTTCGATCCAGTCGGCGACGGATTGGCTGAAGTAACAAGCGCGCCCGTCAGGGAGGCGGGCGTAATCGTCAACGAACCCGCCACGAAATTGAAATCGTAATTCGCCGAGTCCAACGCGCCCTTGGACGCATTGATCGCGTAGGGACTTCCCGCAACCGAACTGGTCGTCGTGGCTGTTGAATTCAAATCCGGACCGCCGCTCAGCACACTGGCGTTCTCTCCGTTGACGAACCCGCTGTATGTCGCCGTGAACGCCGGATTCGGCGCGCCATAGACTCGCGCTTGGTCGTCGGCTGTGACCGTGAGCGTCGCCTTGCCAATGGTGAGCTTGCCATCCACGAACACGCAATCATAGTTCGACGCGCTCGACGTGCCGGGCGTGATCGTGATGGGATAGGGATTTCCCGGAACCGGACTGCTCGCGGTCGCGCTCGAACTTAGCGCCGGGCTGCCGATGAGGACGGTTTCGTTTTCACCATTGACGAATCCGGTGCACTTAAACGTAAACGGTGGATTCGTCGTGCCGTAAGCGCGGCTCTTGTCATCGGCGGTCAAGGTCAGTGTCGCCTTGGTGACGGTGAGCGAGCCGGCAATGAAACTGAAGCTGTAGTTCGCCGAGGCCAGCGTGCCGGCCGCGACCGTGATCGGATAAGGACTCCCGCTCACCGGACTGGCCGGTGTGGCGGTCGTGCTTAACACGGGACTGCCCGTCAACACACTCGCATCTTCGCCATTTACAAAGCCGTTGTAGCTGACGGTCAACGACGGATTTGCCGCGCCGTAAGTCCGTGTCTGATTGTCAGCCGTGATCGTCAATGACGCTTTGGCCACCGTGAAGGAACGATCCATCGGCGTGGCTGTGTTCCAATTCGCATCGCCCGCTTGCGACGCGCGCACGGTGACTGTGCCCGCGCCCGTGATCGTCAGCGTCGTCCCGGAAATCGTGGCCGGCCCTGACACCACACTGAAACTCACCGCCAGTCCCGACGACGCCGTGGCACTCAGCGCAAAAGCCGCATCGCCGTAAGTCTTGTTGCCCAGCGCGCCAAAGGTGATTGTCTGATTGCCCTTCGCCACACTGAAGATACCGCTCACCGCGTCGCTCAAACCGCTGGCGCTCGCGGTCAATTGTTTGTCCGTGCCCGCCGCGGTCACTCCCAGGTTGGAGAAACTCACCGCGCCGTTGCCCGCACTCGTGCCGATGTCCAGCGCCATCGTACCCGACAACGAGCCGCTGCCCGCGCTCAGGGCAAGCGAAACGATCTGATTTGCACCGAGGCCGACGACGGATTTGTTGCCAAACGCGTCGCAGGTCCGGACGACCGGTTGCGTGGCCAGCGGCACACCGACGGTTCCATTCGCCGGCTGCGTGGTGAAGGTCAGTTGCGTTGCACTCGCCGGGCTGATGGCAATCGTGGTCGAGTTCGTGCCGGCCAACGAGCCGCTCGTGAAACTGATGGTGATGTTCGTCGCGACCGTGTGCGAGAGATCGGTGAAAGCCACCAAACCGTCGGATGCGACCACATTCGTCGCGCCTTGCAGCACTCCGCTGCCGGCCACGCGCGTGGCTGTGACGACGGTCGCATTGTCCGCGCTGCCATTCGCGGCGCTCAGCAAATTCCCGAATTGATCTTTGACACACACAACTGGCTGTTGTGCAAATGCCACGCCCGCCGTCGCCGTGGACGAAGGCTGCGTCAGGATCGCCAGGCGATTGGCCGCGCCGGCATTTTCGCGGAGCATGCCGAGATTGGAAATCGTATTCGTAAGTCCGGCAATGGTAGCAGTGCCAGATTTCGTCAGGTTCGTGACCACGAGTGGCGCGCCGGCTGTGGGCCGCACGCGCACGTTCTGCCAGGTCAACTGGCACGTCACGCCCAGCGCGCTGGCGCCGGTCACCGTGAAGGTGATTTGATTCGTCGCCCGCGACGTGATCGCGGCGGCGGTGCCGCTGGCGACATCGTTGATGTTATTTGTATTGCCGCCGCTCCCTCCGAGGCGCGTGATCAAGACCGTCGGCGCGGTGCCGCCGGTGTCGAAGATGAACCCGGTTGGCGCGTTCAAAATGATCGTGCCCGTCCCGACTTCGCCGGAAGCGAATTCTGAATAGCTTGGCCCGACGAGGCTGGTGAACGCGCCGCCCGTCGTGTCTGCCGAAATCGCGCCGCCGCCGATGGCGGGCGTGTAGCGGGCGTTGATCGTGATGCCCGCGCTCGTGGCCGCCGCTTTGGAATTGTCGGTCACGTCCGCTGCTGTGACGGTGTTCGTCCCGGTTGAGTTCAACGTGACGCTGAACTGTTTCGTGCCGGAGACCAAAGCCGCATTGGCCGGAATGGTCGCCAGCGGATCGGACGATGAAAGCGCGACGACATCGGTGACGGTGTTGACCACATTCCAGTAATCGTCCACGGCGAGAACGCTGACATTGAACGGCGTCGCCAAGAATTGCAACGCGGGCGAACCGGTCTTGCCACTGATCGTTCCCGGCGCGGCGGTTTCACCGGGAACCAACACCTGCAATTTCGTGAATGCTCCGGCGCTGACTACGACGTTGCTCGAAGTCGCGTTGGTCAAACCGCCCGCGCTGAAAACAATCTTCATTGTCTCGGCGGCCGGATAATTCAAATTGCCGAAGCTCGCCACGCCGCCGCTGGCCGTCGCCGTCGTTGTGCCTTGCAACGTCCCCGTGCCCACGCTGCGTGTCGCCGTGACCACCGTGCTGTTGTCCGCGCTACGCAAGTTACCGTATTGATCTTCAATCCGAATCACCGGTTGCTGCGCAAACGCAATGCCGGCGGTCGCTGTGCCCGACGGTTGGGTCAGGATCGTAAGTCGGTTTGCCGTTGCCGGACTCACGGTCACGTCGGAAGAAACCGCGCCCGTCAGCGCGCCACTGGTGAAACTTAGGTTCATCGTCTCGGCCACGGCGTAGCTCAAGTTTGCAAAACTCACGATGCCGCCGCTGGCCGTCGCCGTCGTCGTGCCTGACAGCGTGCCGGTTCCCAGATTGCGCGCCACGGTCACGACCGTCGTGTTGTCGCTGCTGCGCAAGTTGCCGAACGCATCCTCGACGCGAATCACCGGCTGCTGCGCGAAAGCGGTTCCGGCGATTGCACTCGACGAGGGCTGCGTCTGAATCGTCAATCGGCTCGCCGCGCCGACATTCACCGTGAACACCCCGCTCGCGATGCTGCTCAATCCCGTTGCGCTCGCCGTGAGTTGTTTGTTCGTGCCCGCCGCGTCAATCCGCAAATTGCTGAAGTTCGCCACGCCATTGCCTGCCGCGCTGCCGATGTCGAAACTCGTCGTGCCCTGCAAAGGTCCGGCGCCGGAAGTCAAATCCAGCGTGACGTTCAGATTCGCAGGCAGACCAACCGTAGAGTTGTTGCCGAAAGCATCCTGGCTCTTGAGCACAGGTTGTGTTCCGAACGCCGCGCCCGCAGTCGCATTGCCCGGCTGCGTCGCGAACGCCAATGCCGTCGCTGTCGCGGGACTCACGGCAATCGAGGTGGAAGTCACGTTGGTCAGGCCCGAACTCGCAAACAAAACTGTGACGTTTGTCGCCAGGTTGTGCGAAAGATTCGTGAACGTGACCAGACCCGCAACCGCCGTCCGGTTCGTCGTGCCCTGCAACGTACCGCTGCCTGCGCTGCGACTTGCGCTCACAACCGTGGTGCTGTCGTTCGTGCGGAAATTGCCGAACTGATCCTGCACTTGAATCACCGGCTGTTGCGCGAACGGCACGCCCGCTGTGGCCGTGGCCGAGGGCTGCGATTGCATCACGAGTTTTCGCGCGCCGCCAACGACTTCGCGTAGCGTGCCGAAGTTCGAGTTCGTAGTGACCGTTGCGAGGCTGGCCGTGCCGGCGACCGTCAGGTTGCCGTTCGCCAGCGGCGTGCCCGCGCTGGGACGCACGCGCACGTTTTGCCACGTCATAGTGCAAAGCACACCGCCGCTGCTGGGAACTGTGACCGTGAAGGTGAGTTGCGTCGCCGTCACGGACGTCATCGCCAGGGAACTTCCGCTGGTCGCGCCATTGATGTTCTTCGATGACGCGCCGCTGGAATCAATCCGCACCGTCGGCGCTGTGCCGCCGGTGTCGAAAACAAAGCCTGTCGGCGCTTTGAGAATGATCGTACCCGTACCCACGTTGCCGTTGGCCTTTTCGGTGTAAATCGGTCCAGTCAGGTTCGTGTAAGTGCCGCCCGTCGCGTCCGCCGAAATCGCGCTGCCGCCCGTAGCCACCGTGTAATTGGGCGCGGTAACCGTGATGGCTGGACTGGTGCTGGCGGTCTTCGTGTTATCCGAAAGGTCCGAGGCCGTGACGGTCGCGCTGCCAACAGTGTTGAGTGCAACGCCGAACTGGCGCGTCCCGGAAACCAGATTCAAGTTGCCCGGCAACGTCGCGGCAGCGTCACTCGACGTGATGCCCACGAGGTCTGTGACGGTGTTTACCAGATTCCAGTTCGCGTCCACCGCATTGACGGTCACGTTGAAACTCGTGTTCCCGGATTGCGCGCCGGGCGTGCCCGTCTTGCCTGAAGCCGTGGCCGGATCGGCAATTTCACCCGGCACGAGCAATTGCAATTTCGTGAACGCTCCTGGACTCACCGCAACCGCGCTCGAAGTGGTGTTGCTCAAACTGCCGCTCGTGAATTGAATCGTGATGTTGGTCGCCACGTTGTGCGCGAGATTGGCGAATGTCACCACGCCGTTCGCTGCCGTGGCTATGGTTGTGCCTTGAAGTGTCCCGTTGCCCGCGCTGCGCGTGGCCGTAACAATGGTCGTGCTGTCACCGGAGCGCAGATTGCCAAACTGGTCCTCGACGCGAATCACCGGCTGCTGCGCGAACACCACGCCTGCTGTCGCCGTCGGTGAAGGCTGCATTTGAATCGTGAGCCGGCTGGCCGCGCCCGCGCTGACCACGACGTTGCTCGAAGCCGTTCCGGTCAAACTCCCGCTCGCGAATCCGAGCGTGATCGTTTCGGCGACGTTGTAGGAAAGATTGGTGAACGTCACCAAGCCGTTGATTGCCGTGCGATTCGTCGTTCCCTGCAAGGCCGCGCTGCCCGTCGCACGGCTGGCCGTGACCACCGTCGCGTTGTCACCGCTGCGCAAATTGCCGAACGCATCCTCAATTCGAATCACCGGCTGTTGCGCGAACACCGCGCCCGCATTGGCGGTCGCGGACGGCTGCGTTTGCATCGCCAGATGATCTGCCGCGGCTGCACTCACTGTGAACACGCTGCTCACCGCGCTGCTCAATCCCGACGCGCTCGCCGTGAGTTGTTTGTTCGTACCCGCCGCGTCAATTTCCAAACCCGTGAACGTCACAACACCGTTGCCCGCCGCCGTTCCGATGTCGCGACTCGCCGTGCCCTGTAACGGTCCAGTGCCCGAAGTCAGCGCCAGCGTCACATCCAGATTCGGGGGCAAGCCGGCGGTCGAATCGTTGTTGAATTGATCCTGCGTCTTGAGCGCCGGCTGAATTCCAAACGCGCTCCCTGCCGTGGCCGAACCGGGCTGCGCCGTGAAGACCAACTTGCTTGCATTTGCGGCGCTGACGGCAATCGCACTTGAGGTGGTGTTGCTCAAACTTCCACTCGTGAATTGAATCGTGATGTTCGTCGCCACGTTGTGCGAAAGACTTGCGAAGCTCACGACGCCGTTCACGGCGGTGACGCTCGTCGTGCCTTGCAACACGCCGCCGCCGGCGGCGCGCGTGGCGGTGACGATGGTCGCGTTGTCGGCAAGGCGCAGGTTGCCGAATTGATCTTCGACGCGAATCACCGGCTGTTGCGCAAAGACCGCGCCGGCGATGGCGCTGGCCGAGGGCTGCGTCTGAATCGTCAACCGATTCGCCGCCGCCGCGCTAACGACGACGCTGGACGAGGTCGCGCCCGTGAGTCCGCCGCTGGCGAAACTCAACGTGATCGTTTCGGCGGTGTTGTAGGAAAGGTTCGTGAACGTGACCACGCCGTTGACCGCTGTGCGGCTCGTCGTGCCGAGCAACGTGCCCGTGCCGGTCGCGCGCGTCACCGTGACCACCGTCGAGTTGTCGGTGCTGCGCAAATTGCCGAAGGCATCTTCAATCCGAATCACCGGCTGCTGCGCGAAGACTGCGCCGGCGGTCGCGCTCGCAGAAGGTTGCGTTTGAATTGTCAACTTGTTCGCCGCGCCCGCGCTGATGGTGAAAGTGCTGCTCACGGCGTTGGTGAAACCGTTGGCGCTGGCGGTGATCTGTTTGTTCGTGGCGGCGGAATCAATTTCCAGATTGGTGAACGTGACCACGCCGTTGCCCGCCGAAGTTCCGATGTCGAGGTTCGTCGTGCCAAGCAAAGGTCCCGTGCCGGCACTCAACGTCAGGCTCACGATCTTGCTCGCGGCAAGACCGGAGGT
This sequence comes from Verrucomicrobiota bacterium, assembly GCA_004297495.1. Lineage (GTDB taxonomy): Bacteria > Verrucomicrobiota > Verrucomicrobiia > Limisphaerales > JADLHS01 > SCTL01. Next base: position 2,588 of record SCTL01000829.1, on the reverse strand, counting down.
GGAATTGTTGCCGAACTGATCGCGCGCGCGAACGACGGGTTGGGTTGTGAGTGGAGCACCGGCGGTTGAGGACGCGGGCTGCGTGGTGAAAGCCAGCCGATTCGCCAGGCCCGCCACTTCAGTCAACGTGCCGAAGCTCGTGCTGCCGGTGGTCACCACTTGCATCGTCGCAGTGCCGGACTTCGTAAGATTGCCGCTGGCCAGCGGCGTGCCGGAGAGTGGTCGCACGCGCACGTTGGTCCAGGTCAGCGAACACGTGACGCCGTTCGAACTGGCAGCGGAAACGGTGAAGGTGATTTGATTGGTCGCGCGCGACGTGACCGCCGCCGCGGTGCCGCTCGCGACGTCGTTGATGTTGTCGGTGTTGGCGCTGCTGCCGGTCAACCGCGTGATGATGACCTGCGGCGCGGGCGCATTCGTGTCGAAGATGAATCCTGTCGGCGGATTGAGAATGATCGTGCCCGCGCCCGCGTCGGCGCTGGCCGCTTCGTAGTAAATCGGGCCGCTTAACGTGGTGTAAGCGCCGCCCACGGTGTCCGCCGAAATCGCGCTGCCACCGGTCGCGGCCTCCACGCCGCCGATGTTGAACGCCCCGCTGACGGCACTCGTCAGGCCCGCAGCGGAGGCGGTCAATTGTTTGTTCGTGCCGGCGCTGCTGCATTGCAGATTCGTGCAGGTAACGAGTCCGTTACCCGCCGCCGTTCCCAAGTCAAAACTGGTTGTGCCGAGCAGCGAGCCGGAGCCGGAGGTCAATGCAAACGTCACGGGCAGACTCGACGGAAGCCCGGCGACTGAGTTGTTGCCGAATTGATCCTGAGACCTGATCACGGGTTGCGTGGCGAGTGCCGAACCGGCCCGCGAAACGCCGCCGGGTTGCGTCGTGAAAGTCAGATGGTCCGCGAGCGCGGGACTGACCGCGACATTGCCCGAAGTGGTGTTCGTCAAACCCGTGGTGGTGAAATTGAGCGTGAGGGCTTCGGCGACGTTGTAGGAAAGATCGGCAAACGTGGCGACGCCGTTGACCGTCGTAGCGGTGAGCGTTCCCTGCAACGCGCCCGTGCCCGCAGCGCGCGCGGCGGTGATGACGCGGCCCGTGTCGTTCGTGACGAGATTCCCGCCCACGTCTTCCACACGAATCACGGGCTGTTGCGCGAAGGCCGCGCCCGCCGTTGCAGTGGATGACGGTTGTGTTTGAATCGTCAACTTGCGCGCCGCGCCGACGCCGGTGGTGATCGCGGGGCTTGTGTTCGCGGACTTGCTGCCGTCCGTTGCGTCAGTCGAAGTCACGGTCCACGCGCCGAGCGTCATCAGCGTGACGCTGAAATTCTTTGTTCCCGAAACCAACGCGGCGCTGGCCGGCAACGTCGCGTTGCTGTCCGAGGAAGTGAGGGCGACGGTGTGAGTGACGTTCGTCACGAGATTCCAATTCGCGTCCACAGCGTTGACCGCTGCGCTGAAAGCGATGCCGGCGGATTGCGCCGAGGGATTTCCCGTCTTGCCGCTGGCCGAGCCGGGCGCGGCGACTTCGCCAGGCACGAGCAGTTGAAGTTTCGTGAACGCGCCCGCGCTCACCGGCATCGCCGGACTTGTGCTGGCGGTTTTGCTGCCGTCAGTGATGTCGCTAGCCGTGGCGGTCGCACTGCCCGCTGTCTTCAGAGTCAGGCTGAAAGTCTGCGTCCCATTGGTCAGCGACGCATTTGACGGCAAGCCCGCGTTAGCGTCCGAAGAAGTGAGGGCGACGGTGTGCGCGACGTTGGTCACGACATTCCAGTTCGCGTCCACGGCATTCACGGTGACGTTGAACGCCGCGTCCGCTGTGCGCGCCGTGGGCGCGCCGGTCTTGCCGGTGGCCGTTCCCGGCGAGGCGCTTTCGCCCGGGACGAGCAGTTGCAATTTCGTGAACGCGCCGGCGTTCACGGTGATTGCCGGACTGGTCGCGGACGCGTAGGACGGATGAGATGTATCCGACGCCGTGAGGGTCGCGCTGCCGGCGGTCTTGAGCGTAACGCTGAAACTTTTCGTGCCGTTCGTCAGCGCAGCATTCGACGGCAAGGCCGCGTTCGCATCGCTCGACGTGATGGCCACCGTGTCGTTGGTGCTGACCACGTTCCAGTTCGCATCCACCGCGTTGACGGTGACGCTGAAGGCCGTGCCCGCAGTCTGAGCCGAGGGAGCGCCAGTTTTGCCAGCCGCTGTGCCCGGCGCGGCGGTTTCTCCCGGCGTCAGTAGTTGCAATTTGCTAAGTGCGCCCGCGACGACGTTGACGGACGAACTGGTGTGAGCAGTCTTGCTTCCGTCCGTTGCGTCCGTGGCGGTGACCGTCGCGCTGCCGGCGGTCTTCAACGTGACGCTCAAAGTTTTTGTTCCACCGAGCAGCGCAGCATTGGCGGGCAGACTCGCGTTGCCATCCGATGAAGTGAGACCCACGGTGTCCGTTACGTTGGTGATCAAATTCCAAAACGCATCCACGGCGTTGACTGAGACATTGAAGGCCGTGCCGGCGGTTTGAGTAGCGGGTGTTCCTATTTTACCGTTCACGCTTCCGGGCGACGTCGTTTCGCCGGGCAACAAGGCTTGCAGTTTTGTGA
>SCTL01000828.1 GCA_004297495.1 Verrucomicrobiota bacterium | reverse complement strand
TCGCACTGCGGACAGGCGACGCCGTTGGTGCCGATCAATTTGAAATACGCGTAATCCGCGAGTCCCTCCTCCCAGCCGAAATGAGAGCGCGACCAGCGCCAGGCCCGGTGCTGCAAAGCGAGGTGCGCCATCTCATGCACGAACACCTTGTCGAAGAAATCCCGGTCCACGGGTGCGTTCGTCAGATACGCGGTATTCAGATAAATCGTTCGGGTCTCAAAGTACGCTTCGCCGGCATGTTGGGATTTGAGCGGCTTGAAAATGACGTCGAACCGAGGCGGAGGTTTTGCTTCCGGATCGGCGAACAACGCGCAGACCTTGGGAAACATTTCGTTGCCGAACTGGCGCGCGTGCTCGGCCAATTCTTTCAACTCGGGCGCTCTGGCGAAGTCCACTTTGCGAACCGGCGCTTTTGCATCCGATGACTTCGTGACCTCCACCGTCTCGCATCCGGCGACGAGCAAAGCTAAACCCAGAGCGCAACCGGCTCTGAACAAGGTTTGGTGCAAATTCATGCTGACGACGGCGCAGATTGCGAGGCGGGCGCAATCAAGTCAAACGGGAATGCCCCCGACACACGCGCTTCTCCAGAAACACTTGGTTCTTGTCCGGCGCGGCAGGAAGGTGGGTTGGAAGCGTCAACGTTTCGGTCCGGATGCTAACTTGGGAGCGCTTGCTCATCGCTGCCTCATTTCGCAATCAACTCCGCGGAGTAGCGCGGAACGATTTCAACTCCGCGCAATTCGGCCACGCTGGTCGCCTCGCCGAATTTTGGTCGCGCCGATTCGGGCAGATAAATCGGCGCGTCCCGGCGCAGCGGAAGAATCTGCACACGCAGCTCGCCGCTAAGAATTTCCGGCGCGTGTCGGCGCAGTCCAATTTCCAGTGGATTCCCATTGTAGAAATCGTCCGTGAGCAGTTTGCCGTTGAGCACGACGCGCGCGACGTCGCCAACGTAGTTCAGGCACAGAATCGGGTCGGTGCTCAAATCCAGATCGCGCGGTAGCTTGATCCGCCACACGCCCGCTTGGTCGAAGTCAGCGTCCTCCGGCGCGGCGGCGACGGGCTTGCTGATTTTGCCGAGGGGAATTTCGCGCGGACGACCGACGGGCTGAACGCTCTCGAAGGTCGCCTTCCGCTCGCTCCGCTTCGGCGCGGTTTGAGCGACGCGCATGAACACGCCGTCATTGCGCGTGCCGGGAAAAACATTTCCGGATCGAATGTTCTTGGGTTGCGGCACGACGCTCAAGGCGAGCTCATCCGGGTCGCTGGAAACCTGGCGCAGATGTTCGCCCTCGGTGGTTAGGCTTGCGCGCGTCAGGAACACGCGGTCGCGCCCGGCCCAGTTCGCTTTCCAGAGCGCGAGCGAGTCCGCTTCGTCGAGCAAAACGATCTGCACTTTGCCGCCGTCGGGCGCGGTGGCTTCCAGGATGTCTTTCCGATTCGGTGTGGACTCGGTGACAAAAGTGCGCTCTTCATCGGAACTGAGCTTGCCATTCAACATCGCGACTTTCGCGCCGTGCTTGTCGAACGCAAACTCGGGCGTGACACCGTGGATGGCGGCGAAGAAAACAGTGCGCGTGTCGCCGTCGTCAATCGCACAGATCGGTTGCGCCGTTGCCCAATCCAGTTTCACGCCTTTGCCCAAATCCAAATTGAACGGCAGAATACAGCGCGCGCCGGAGGGAATTGTGACTGGCTGTTTCGGAAACGTGAGCGAGTTTGTGGGCAGCTTGATCGTGAACTGCACGTTGGTCTTCGACGGCAATTCGCGAAGCCGCTCGGTGTTGTTGACGAACACAAATCCGCTTTGTCCGTCGGAACGCGCGCACCAACGCAGCGTGTTCGTGTCGTTTTTTCCATCAGGCCGTCGCTCGGGCAGAGCGACGTTCATGCGCGCGAGCGACGCGCCCCATTCGTGCAGGAACAGATGCAGCCGGCGCAGCGAATGATATTGCGGGCGGACCTGGCCGTATTCGCCGAGCGGCGCTTGGAAATCGTAGGTCTTCACCGGCAGATCGTTCCAGTAGCCGCTGGCCTGCGATTCCTGCAAGGTGCTGAGTTTGCCCTCCGGATTCACGCCGCCGTGATACATGTAGTAACCGGGCGACGTGCTGCCGCTGCCGAGTTTCACGAGCGTGGTGGAGTCAATGTCCGCCGGATTCACAAGGATGCGGCGATGATAACTGCTCGCCATGCCGCCGCCGATTTCGCAGGTCAGATACGGATAGCGCGCGACATCGGCGGAATCCTTCGCGTTCCGACCGAGAACTTCATCGGCGATGTTGGCGTCCGTTCGCATCGTGGAGAAATGAAATCCCGCCCAGTAACGGCCCGGCATCGCCGTCAGTTCGCGATCCCAGAAGCCTTCCGCGTAAACGCCGTAGAGCGGGGCGATTTCGCCAAAGGGCATCGGCGTGGACAACTCCGGCCAGCCCGTGCGCGTGTAGAGCGGCACATCGAGGCCGGCTTCGCGGCCGATTTGTTTCAACGTCAGCAAATGCTGCGCGGGTCCGTGAAATTCGTTTTCCAACTGGATGCCGATGACCGGGCCGCCATCTTTCCAGAGCAGGCCGGCGAGTTGTTTCGCGATTTCGCC
>SCTL01000827.1 GCA_004297495.1 Verrucomicrobiota bacterium | reverse complement strand
CTGCTGACGGCGGGGACGGATTACGCGATGCAACTTCCGGACTGGCGACAGGGTGATCCGGAAAAGAAAACGGAAACGCAGTTGCTCGCGGCGGCAAAGCGATCATTTCGCAAACTGCGCGCACGGCACGTCGAGGATTATCAGGCATTGTTCAACCGGATGACGCTTGAACTGAGTGCGGTCAACGCGAGCCGCGACAAGTTTGACCCTGATCCGGCGCACGCGGATGAATTGTCGAAACGCGCCGGCTCGGAAGCCAGCGCTCCGACGGACGAGCGCCTCCGCGCGGTGGCGGCGGGCGCAAGCGATCCTTCGCTCGTCTCGTTGTATTTTCAATTCGGTCGTTACTTAATGATCTCGTGCTCGCGGCCCGGCGACATGCCGGCGAACTTGCAGGGGCTGTGGGCGGACACGGTGCAGCCGCCGTGGAGCAGCGATTATCACGCGAACATCAACTTGCAGATGATTTACTGGCCGACGGAGACGGCGAATCTGCCGGAATGTTTCGAGCCGCTGGATCGTTACATCGCGTTTCTCACCGGGCCAGGCGCGAAGACGGCAAAGGTTCACTACCACGCGCGCGGCTGGACGGTTCACACGCTGGCGAACGCGTGGGGCTTCACCGCGCCGGGTGAATCGCCGTCGTGGGGCTTGTCGCCGTCGGCCGGCGCGTGGCTCGCGCAGCACGTGTGGGAACACTACCAGTTTTCGCGCGACACGAATTATCTCTCGCGCGTGCTGCCAATTCTGCGCGACTCGGCGGAGTTCAGTCTGGATTGGCTCGTCGAAGATCCGAAAACGAAGAAGCTCGTGGCCGGACCGGCGCCATCGCCGGAAAATACTTTCATCACGGCAGACGGACAAAAGGCTTCGCTCTGCATGGGACCAACGATGGAGCAGGAAATTATTTGGGACTGCTTCGAGAATTATCTCGCCGCGACGCGTGTGTTGGGTGGGAGCGCGCCAGCAGATGGATGGAGCGCGGACGCCTCGTCCGCGAGTTCAGTCACGGAGGATTCGCGCGGACGAGGCGTCCGCGCTCCGGAGCAGACAGCGGCGTCTCCGACTGAGGCGGACGAACGCTTGGTGGCCGAAGTGGAAAAGGCGAAGGCGCGGCTGCAACTGCCGCAGATCGGAAGCGACGGGCGGTTGATGGAATGGAGCGAGGAGTTCAAGGAGAGCGAGCCGGGCCATCGCCACATCTCGCATCTGTTCGCGTTGCATCCTGGAACGCAAATCACCTTGCGCGGCACGCCGGAGCTGGCGGCGGCGGCGCGGAAATCTCTCGAAACGCGGCTCGCGTCGGGCGGCGGGCACACGGGCTGGAGTCGCGCGTGGATCATCAATTTCTGGGCGCGGCTCGGCGACGGTGAGAAAGCGGGCGAGAACGTTCAGGCGCTGCTGGCGAAGTCCACGATGGCAAACTTGTTTGATACGCACCCACCGTTTCAGATTGATGGCAACTTTGGCGGCGTGGCGGGGATTTGCGAGATGCTGGTTCAATCGCACACCGGCGAAATCGAGTTGTTGCCGGCGTTGCCGAAGTCCTGGGCGAGCGGGAGTGTGAAAGGTCTGCGCGCGCGCGGTGGATTTGAAGTTGATCTCGCCTGGAAGAACGGGCGGCTCACCGAGGCGACGTTGCGCGCGAAAGTCGGCGGAGCGTGCGAGGTGCGTTATGGAAACAAAGTCATCCGGCTCGACACGCGTGCGGGCCGCAGCTACAAACTGGCGAAACTATTGCGAGATTGAACGAACGGGAAGGGCGTTGGGTTGTCTCTTAAATCTGTGAACGAAGGAATTTTCAAATTTGGGATGAGAAAACTTGGCCGGCGCGCGGCGCTGCTTTTGGCGTGCGTTAGCTTCTCCGGCGCGGCGGTCGCGGCCAAAGTTGCCGGCAAGACTTACGACGTCACGGAGTTTGGCGCGACGAACGACGGGGCGAGTCTTTGTACCACACAAATCCAGTCGGCGATTGAAGCGTGCGCGACCAGCGGCGGCGGAATCGTCGTCGTGCCGAAGGGAACTTTTTTGAGCGGCGCGATTTTTTTGAAGCCGGGGGTGAATCTGCGGCTAGAGGAAGGCGCGGTGCTGCGGGCTTCGACC
>SCTL01000826.1 GCA_004297495.1 Verrucomicrobiota bacterium | reverse complement strand
GCGAGCGGGGATGAACATGAAGAATCCGCTCGTCGGCGTCTGGGGCAACGCGCTCTTGCTGGGCGTGAACAATCTTTGCCCGCCAGTCTTTGCGACGGCGAGTTGGTGGAATCAGCATTCCATCGGCCTGCTGCCCGACGTGATGTCCCGGCCAATGACCGCAAACTTCGAGCAAGGTTTTCAGATGCTCTGGGAATTGCCGACGGAAGACTGGACGGGAGTCGGCGCGGGCGTTTCTGTGCTGATGATCGTGTCGGTGTTCTGGTCCGTAGCCGCCGACGTGAAAAGGCGGAGTTGGCCCGGCGCGACGCCATTCCGCCTCCTCACGTCGGCGGCTACGCAAATGCCGTCCCTCGCATTCCGCCTCGCGTTGATTTCTCCGTGGCTCGCGCTGCTCGCGTATTGCGCGAAGTCCGGCATGGTCACGCCCGCGCGGCTGATCGCCCCATATTATCCATTGCTGCTGCCGCTGCTGCTCGTCGGCGCGGAACAATCGGCGCTCGTCCGCCGGAGTTGGTGGCGCGGTTTGGCGTGGCTGGTTTTTCTCGCGGCGTTTTCCGTTTTGATTGTCACGCCGGCGCGTCCGCTCTGGCCGGCGCAAACTATTCTGTCTCGTGCGCTCGCGGCGAAACCGGGCAATCGCTTGATCGAGCGCGGCCTGAAAACCTACTCGGTTTATTCCGTGCGCGCCGATCCACTGGCGAAAATCCGTGAGCGATTGCCGCCGGACTTGAAAGTGGTTGGCTTTCTCGGCACGGAAGACGATCTGGATATTTCGCTCTGGAAACCTTACGGCTCGCGCCACGTCGAGCCGATCATGCTGGGCGATTCCGCGGAAGACATCCGCGCCCGGAAGATTCAATACGCCGTCGTCAGCGAGTTTCAGTTTCAACTTGCCAACACCTCGTTCGACGAATGGCTGGCTCGCGTTCCCGCCGAAGTTCTCGCAAGCGAAACGATCACAGTTCGAGTTTCCACCGGCCCGCAGAAATGGTTTGTGGTTCGGTTCAAGGACTGAGCGGAGCGCGGACGCCTCGTCCGCGAGTTTCAGGAGTTGGGGTTTTGGCGGACGAGGCGTCCGCGCTCCGGTATCATTGATCCGCCCGATGGCCTGCTTGCTTTTATCAATTAACACTCTTCCCGCCCGGTGAGTTAAAAGGGCAGCGATGAATGTATCGCTCCCGCAATTGAACCTCGTCGTCGCCTGGCTCTGGATTCTGCTCGGCTTCGCGACGGGCATGGTGCTCGGGATGTTTTTTCACGGCGAAAACTGGCTCGGTGGCTACGCGAGCTTCCAGCGCCGGATGTATCGGCTCGCGCACATTTCCTTCTTCGGTCTCGGCGCGGTGAATCTGCTGTTCTGGCTGACGGTGAAAGATGCCGCATCGCTCACGACCGGCCTGCGCGTCGCAGCCATCGCGTTCGTCGTCGGCGCAGTCACGATGCCGGTTTGCTCCGTGCTGATGGCGCAATTTCCCAAGGCTCATCTGATTTTTTCGATCCCCGTTCTGAGTCTCATTCTCGCCGGTTCGCTGACAGTGCTCGCGGTGGTGCGGCATGAAACCACGGCAAATGAACTTTTCGGAGCGACGAATGTCGTCGGGGTGGTGTCCACGGAGGAACCGTCAGGGTCAAGACCGCTCGTCGCTCCGATTACGATTCAAACCAACCACGCAATTCCGTTCCTATGAAAAAGATTGGATTCATCGCCATGAGCGGCGTGCGCGCGCACAACGAGGAACTCACCAAGCTCGGCCTGACGCTGCCCGGTTTCGTGGACCGCAATCGCATCATCGCCTCCATGCCCAGCCTCGGCTTGCTCACACTGGCGGGACTTACACCGCGAGACCGTTTCGAGGTCGAGTATCACGAGATCGCGGACTTGAGAACCTTGCCCGAGCTGCCCACGGATTTTAATCTCGTCGCCATCAGCACGTTCACGGCGCAGTTCTACGAGGCGTGCGACGTGGCGGATCATTATCGCAGCCACGGCGTGCCGGTGGTGATGGGCGGGATCACGGTTTCATCGCTCGCCGAACAGAGCAAAGAATTTTGCACGAGCGTTGTCATCGGCGAGGGCGAGCCGCTCTGGCCGGAAGTCTTGAACGATCTGGAACGCGGCAGTCTCAAGCCGTTTTACGTTCAGTCGCCGGCGGGCGGATTTGATTTGCGCGACGCGCCAATGCCGCGATTCGATTTGCTCGACCCGGACAAATACAATCGCATCACCGTGCAGACCAGTCGCGGCTGCCCGCATCGTTGCAACTTCTGCGCGAGTTCCATCCTGCTGACGCCGCATTACAAGGTGAAGCCGGTTGAGAAAGTCATCGCCGAGATTCACGAGATCAAGAAAATCTGGCCGCGCCCGTTCATCGAGTTCGCCGACGACAACAGTTTCGTGAATCGCGAGCACTACAAGCGCCTCATGCGCGAACTGGCGAAAGAAAATCTACGCTGGTTTACCGAGACGGACGTGCGCGTGGCCGAGGACGACGAACTGCTCGCGTTGATGCGCGACGCCGGCTGTCAGCAAGTTTTGATCGGCCTCGAAAGCCCACGCCGCGCGAGTCTGGACGGGGTGGAACTGAAAAATAATTGGAAGGCACGCCGGGCGGATACTTACAAGGAAGCCATCGCGAAAGTGCAATCTTACGGCGTCACGGTGAACGGTTGCTTCATCGTCGGGCTGGACGGCGACACGACCGAGGCTTTCGACGACGTGCTGACCTTCGTGCGCGACTCAGGGCTTTACGAAGTGCAGGTAACTTTTCCGACGGCGTTTCCCGGCACGCCGTACTATCACCAGCTCAAACGCGAAGGCCGCATCCTGCGCGACAAGGCGTGGGAACTTTGCACGCTGTTCGACATCAACTTTCAACCGCGCGGCATGAGCGTGGCGGAATTGCAGAGCGGTTTTCTCGGTTTGGTGAAACAGCTTTATTCCGCCGAGGAAACGCAGACGCGTCGTCGCCGGTTCAAACAGATGCTTCGGACTTCACCCAATTTCGGGCGAAGTCGCAGGCACGAGACCCAACTCCTTGCGGCGTGAAACGGATTGACACCACGCCACACGCATCCCGGTGGACAGAAAATGATTCTCAAAACGAAAACGCAAGTCGCTGTGCTGCCGTTAGTGCTGATGGGCCTGTCGCTCGCGGCCGCGGGCTGCCGGACGTTCAACTACAGTCAGGAAGACCTGGAGCGGGAACGTGCGCTGGTCGAAGAAAACTCCGGTCGCTCCATATTTGGCGGCGTCACGGGTGACTTCCATCCCGGATTCGGAAATTTCAACTGCGGCAACCTGAATTGTGGCGGGGCTGGCGGTTTTGGCGTCAAGTGATCGCGCGCGTGGCTGTTGCAATGAAACTCGGCGCGAAACGCAGTTGCTGGCGACGTAATTTGGGGCAAACGATTGATTCGACCTGTCCGGCTGAAAAGTTTTTGATCCGATCCGCGCTCCGATGACGCTTTGTATCAGTGAGGGCTGCG
>SCTL01000825.1 GCA_004297495.1 Verrucomicrobiota bacterium | reverse complement strand
CGCCGCCGCGCGCTGGGAAAAATTCCGCGCCCGCCGCGCTCGCAGGCTTTCCGTGCGTCGCCGGGCGTGAAGATTTCCGCGCAACGCCTGTTTCAACGCCTGAACACATTCCTCGCGGACAACACGGTGGTCCTCGCGGACGTGGGCGATCCCTTGTTCGGCGCGGCGGACCTTTACATTCATCGCCGCACGGAATTTCTCGCGCCCGCCTACTACACTTCGATGGGCTTCGCCGTGCCCGCCAGCATCGGCGCGCAAATGGCGAATCCCAAACTCCGCCCGCTTGTGCTCGTCGGCGACGGCGCGTTTCAGATGACCGGCATGGAACTCGCCACCGCCGTACGCTACAGATTGAATCCCATCGTCGTCGTGTTCAACAACGCCGGCTACGGCACCGAACGACCCATGCAGGACGGACCCTACAACGACGTGGCGACGTGGCGATTCCATCGGTTGCCCGAAGTGTTCGGCGCGGGCCGCGGTTTCCTCGTGCGGACCGAGGACGAACTGGACCGCGCGTTGCGCGAAGCTGGCAAGCACACTGAATCCTTCGTGCTCATCGAAGTGAAACTCGCTCCCAACGATCACTCGCCCGCGCTGCACCGGCTGACGCGCGGGATGGGGAAGCAGATTTGACTCGTCGTAGCGGCGTCTCGGCAGAGCGCCGATTTTATCCTATTCAAGAAACTGCGGCGCTCTGCCGAGACGCCGCTACGTAAACTAGTTTAGTTCGTCGCCTGCAAGCGGAGGAACTGCATGGGTTGACCCGTGGTCGGCACGAGCAATTGCATCAAGCTGTTCGTGCCAGGAATTGCGCTGCCGTACGGCGCCCAGTCAACCAGGTTCGTGGAGGAGAAAGCTTGATACGTCACGCCGGGAATGCCGCTCCAGTTCAGGAACAGATTCGTGCCGCTCAAGCCGGAGCTCAGCGTTGGCGAGATCGTCCCCACCATCAGGAAGTCCTGATCCATGACGGAAGCCGACAGACCGGAGTAGGAATAGACGCCCGGCACAAACATGTTCGTGCCCAGCGAGGGCGCGATGGTGCCCGTCCAACCAAACGGCACGCCGATGGAATATTTGCCGCTCGTGTCCGTGGTCGCGCCGGAGAAAACATCGCTCGGCTGCAACAACACGCCGGCGGCGGGCGAGCCGTCCGCGTTCGTGACGGTGCCGGAAATTACCGGCAACACGAGGGTGAACGCGTTCGTGAACGGCTGGGACAGCGACTGGCCGAAGATGGACTGAATCACCGGCGCGACTTCGAGGCGATAATCGCCGGGAGTATTTTGCACGGGGAAACTGACGCGCACGGTCGAGAGGTTGATGATTGAAGTGCTCAGGCTCGCCTGCGCGAGCGGGCCGTTGGGCGTGAACAAATTGAAGTTCGCCGTCGAGACCGAGGCTGGCGTGATGACTTCGTTGAAATTCAAATCCACGGAACTCACCGTGAAATTGTACGCGCCAGTCGGAGAAGAGGAGACGACTTGAAACGCATCCAGCGCAGACGAAGTGAAAATCGTTCCCGGTTGGCCGGAGTTCGCGCCGAAACCGGCGTTCACGTTGGTGAATCCAGCAAATGAATTCGTCGGCGAATAAATTGCGATGCGTCCGCCGCCGCCGCCGCCGCCGCCGAGCAATTCGCCATCGCCGCCATTCGCGGAAATCGTCCCGCCGCCGGCCAGGTTATTTGCTTTCACCCAAACGCTACCGCCCGCGCCGCCGCCGGAATCGTCCTGCAATCCCGGATTGCCA
>SCTL01000824.1 GCA_004297495.1 Verrucomicrobiota bacterium | reverse complement strand
CACTTGATCGCGTCCTGACTCGAATCGTCATACCGAACCCACAAGGTGAACGACGCGGCGAAAATTTTCTTCCGGTTTGGATGATCGCGAAACGTTCCCATGTCGTTTTCCGGACTCGCCGACCGGCGTGCCGCCTTGATCGAAATCTCGATTTGCTCCTTACCCAAAACGATCGCCAAATCCGCCAGCCGGTTCTTTTCCCTGCCGGTTTTGCCGCTGTCAAAATTCTTGGCTGAAAGTTCGGGAATATGTCGCGGCAGGATTTCTTCCGCGGCTTCAATGGCTGCGTCTTCAAACTGCCGCCACACCGTCGTGTAACTGCCCTTCACCACATTTGTTCTCAGTCGCGCCGTCAGTTCGTCCGCAAGGGTTACCTTCAGTGCATCCAGCTTCGCGATGACGGCCGTTGCCGAAACCAGCGTGTCCCCTCTTGCGCCAGCGGCAAAACTGAAGATCATCGTCGCGGCGAACAGCAAAACCGTACAGCCTCTCCGCAGGCCTGCGTAGAAACTCCAATTGAGTGTCCGCGGGAAATTCACGACGGCACAATGGCGTTGTCTGGCACCGTCGTCAACCTTGCCATTGGTCCCATCCGTCGCCTCGTTTCACTGCGGCTGCGTTTCCACGGCCCTTGGCTTGATGAGCAACACCATCACTACCGAAACCAGCGCCACCCCCGCGAACACGCCAAAAATCACGTTGATGGGCACGTGACGGTCGCGCAACGCGCCGAACGCCCAGTCACCGAATCCGCCGCAACTGATGCTCACCAGATTCATGATGCCGTAACCCGTCGCCCGCCACTGCGGTCGCGCGATCTGGCAAAGAATCGGCATGTTGTTGCAGTCAAAAAATCCCCAGCCGAGTCCGAACACGATCAGCCCTGCGACGGCCACGGTCAGCGAACCCGCATTGCCGACACCAAACAGTGCAGGCAGAAACAAAGTCATCCCGATTGCGCTGGTGAAAATCCGCCCACGCACGGTCGTGCGCATCCAACGATCCGCCAGCGTTCCGCCGATGATCGCGCCCACAAGCGACGCGATCTGCACAAACAAAATCGCGCTCACGCCCGCCTTGCCCTGGCCGAGATGGAATTTCTCCTTCAAAATGTCCGGCATCCAATCGCGCACCACCCAGCCCGCAATCGCCGGCAAGGTGAAATACAGCACCAACAAGATGAAGTTTCGATTGCCAAGCAGTTCTGTGAAAACGTTTCCCTTGTGTCCGCTGTCCGTCTTTGCCGTTTCCGTTTCCGCTCGCGCCGGATTTCGCAACAGCGCCAGCAACGGCAGCGCATAAATCACGCCGATCATGCCGCACGTCGAGAACGCCCAGCGCCAGCCGTGCGCCGGCGAATCCGCCACGTAGCCCGCGAACCCGCCCAGAATCTGTCCGCAATAAATTCCCGCCTGATGCAATCCCACCGCGCGCGACCGCGTCAGCCCCGCGTGATAATCCGTGATCAACGCCAGCGCGCACGGAATGTAAAACGCCTCGCTCACTCCCATCAACGCCCGTGCCGCGACCAATTCGTGGAACGTCGTGACATGTCCGGTCCACCAAGTCACCGCTGACCACACGAACAGGCTCGCGCCGATCACGTGCTTCTTGCTCACGCGATCCGCGACGTAGCCGCCGAATGGACTCAGCACCGCGTAAGTCCACTTGAAACACGCCAGCACCCAGCCCCAATCGGCCCGGTTCGCGATGGTCGGAATGTCTCCCACCATCGAAGACTTCATTGTGGCCAGCATCTGCCGGTCGAGATAATTCAACAGCGCCACCGGAAACAGCAGCACGACCACGAACCACGCATAGCTCGAAATGGATTTGGTGTTGCTCACGCGTTCGCGGGGGGCAACCGCAACGCCTCATCCAACGGCTGCACATCGGCCAGTTGTTTGCCCGCATCGCCGCAGCCGAGCTTGAGCAACTTCTCGCCGCTCGGACGGATGCGCGATTCGTAGCTGCCCACCGCTTGATTGAACGCCTTGTTCGCCGACTCCAACCCGCCGCGAATTTTTTCCAGATGCTCCGTAAACGTGACCGTGCGCGCGTAAAGTTCCGCCGCTGCTGCTGCAATCTCCCGCGCATTCTCCGTCTGCGCGTGCTGCTGCCAGCTCACGCTCACCGAGCGCAGCAACGCAATCAGCGAGGCTGGCGTGGCCAGCAAAATCTTTTTGCCCGCCGCCCACACGATAAGTTCATGATCCCCTTCGAGCGCCGCGCTGAACAACGATTCCGCCGGCACGAACAGCACCACGTAATCCAGCGCGTTCGGAAACTGGCTTGGATAATCGCGATCCGCCAGCGCCTTGATTGTTCCCTTGAGTTTCGCCGCGTGATCGGCCAGCGCCTGTGCGCGCTTGGTTTCGTCCGCGCTGTCGAGCGCGCTCAGAAAATCCAGGTCCGGCACTTTCGCGTCCACGATGATGAACCGTTCGCCCGGCAACCGCACGATCAGGTCCGGTTTCTTGTCATCGCTCTGCGCCTGCTCCGTGAAATCGCAATGCGCGCTCATGCCCGCCGCTTCGACCACGCGCCGCAAGGTTTCCTCGCCCCACCGCCCGCGCGCCTGGTTCGACTTGAGCACCGACCGGAACTGCGCCGTCTCCGCCGCGAGCGACTGGCTCGACGCCGCGAGGGCTGCGAGTTGTTCCTTCACCTTGCCCAGCGTGTCCGCCTGCGAGGTCTCGCTTTGCTGCAAACGCTTTTGATACGTCTCCAACTGCTGCTTCAGCGGCTCGACCAAAACCTTGATGGACTCCTGCCGCTTCTCCAGATCGCCCTTCGCGGACTCCTGCAACTTGCCGAACGTCTGCTCCGCCAACCGCAAAAACTCCGGCGCGCTTTGCTTCAACGCCTCCGCGCTCATGGCGCGAAACGCCTCGCGCAAATCCGCCAGCGCCTTGGCCTGTGCCTCCTTCGCTTCACTCATCGCGCGCTCGTGCAAGGTGCGTTGTTCGGTAAGAAGTTTCTCCGCGCTGGCTTGATTTGCCTGGGCTGTGGCCAGTGAAGTCTTGATTTGATCTGCCTCGCTGCGCGATTGATTCAATTCGTTTTCGCGCTGCGCGAGTTGTTGTCGAAGCTCGTTTTCCAGCCGCGCATCCGGCGCGCCGCCGCGACTGCGGCCAAACAGCCAGCCGAGGATCAGCCCGAGCGCGCCGCCCGCGACGAACGCGATCAAGAGTTGGAATCCTACGGGCATGGTCTTTTTGCGTAGCGGCGTCTCGGCAGAGCGCCGCTGAATGAAATCAGTTTGCGGCGCTCTGCCGAGACGCCGCTACGAACGCTCAAAAATGCGCCACCACTTCGATCTCCACGCTGGCGCCCTTGGGCAGCGCGGCCACCTGGATGGTCGAGCGCGCGGGAAAATCGCCGGTGAAATACTTCGCGTAGATTTCGTTCATGCCGGCGAAGTTCGCGAGGTCGGTCAGGAACACCGTGCTCTTGACCACGTTGGCGAAGGTGAGGCCCTGATCGTCGAGGATGGCCTTCACGTTTTGCAGCACGCGCTCGGTCTGCGCCTTGATGTCGCCGGTGATGAGATTGCCGTCCTTGGGATCAATCGGGATCTGGCCGGCGCAGAACAGCAGGTCGCCGACGCGCACGGCGTGGTTGTACGGGCCGACGGCCGTGGGAGACTTCGCGGGTTTGATGATTTGTTTGGTAGCCATAAATCGTGGCGCAAGGTCTAACGGCTTTGCCCGCGTGGGTCAAGGAAACCGAAGACAGGTGAAATTCCTTTTCGGTGTTTAATCGCCTGTGCTGTCGAGTTCTTGCATGTACGGATCGAATGCGTTGTAGAAATCAACTGCGGCACTGGCGAGCAATTTGTGTTGTCTTGGCCAATCGCTCTCCTGCACCGCATCGTTTTTGGGAAATCGCCGGGTAACCCAGCCTTTCGTGTCGCCGTCATCCCATACCAACCCCGGTCCCAATTTCTTTTCAATTGCCTCACGCTCGGTAAGTAACTGCCGGAAATTCTCTCCGCCATCTTCTCCGCGACACATGATGTAAACTCCAATTCGCTTATCCGTCCGGTTGAAGAACACTGACAATTTGAAATCATGCCAACGCGTGTTGAGGTTCAAGTTACCTTGGCGGTTTGGTTGTTGCGGGCTGGCGAGTATCGGTTTTAGCGCTGGTTGCTTGATGAATTCAGACCAATATCGCCAGCGCAGTTGGCTCACTTCGGTGTTCTTTGTTGAATCCACAACACTCCGTGTCCACTCATTCGGCTTGGAAACCACATTGAACTTGGGCGCGAGCGCCGAATCGCCGATTCGCCACAGTTCGACTTCCAGCGCAAAGA
>SCTL01000823.1 GCA_004297495.1 Verrucomicrobiota bacterium | reverse complement strand
CCAGACTTCAAGTTTGTTGGTGCGCGCGCCCCAGGCTTGGTTGTAGCGCGGTATCATGTGATCGTCCGGCAGCAAATCCAGATACGTGAACCGCCCGGACATCACGACGGCGCCCTGCACATCGCTGCTGACGCCGGGATTTTCGCCGTGGCCATCAAACTCCTTCAGGCCTTTGGTGGTGACGAGCATCAACGCCATTCCGCTGCCGCGTGAAAATCCAACCGGCACGATCCGGCCGTTCAAGCCCAGCTTCGCGCCTTCCGCGCGCAAGGTGCGGACGGCGGCTTTGATCTTCAACGCGCAATCCGGCATCGCATCCAGGCCCTTGTACGGCGGCGCGACGGGATGATCCGCCATCGCGACCGCAAAGCCTTCGGTGGCGGCGGCATCGAGAATCGTGTCGCTGCAAATGGAAAGCGAAGCGTTGCCCATGCGGTTCTGGTTGTCGCAGGAAAATTCAATGAGCGCACCGACGGGCTTGGCCGGGCGCGATGGATAAATGATGTCCATCGCCAGCGGACGCTTGGGGTCTCGGTCATAAACCGCTTCGCGTTTCAGGCGGCAGCCTTCCGGCACGATGAAGATGTGCGCGTCGTCCAATTTGTATTGAGCGAGAATTTTTTTTGCGCGGAGGTCGTCGCGCAGTTTGCCGAGGTCGCGATTGATGAACGGCGCGCGGGCGCGCGGGTTCTTGGTGTAGTCAAGCGTGACGACCAGATAATTTTCCGCGCGAAAGTCCTTGATGATGGATTCATCGCCCTCCGTGCCGACGCGCGGAGCGGAAAGGTTTTTCAAATAAATCACCACGGGCAGCGCGGTGTTGGTTCGCGCGTTCGCCGGCACAAGAATTTCCAGTTCGAGCGCGTTGCTGGTGACGAGGCTTTCCCATTGGCCGGTGGCAGAATGAGCTGCCAGAGCAAGCGCAATCAGCACCAGCTTGGCGACGATTTTCTGGGTGATGGCATGCTTGTTCATCTGCGTGCTTCGCTAGATTGTTGATTACGATCCTTGAGAAGCCGCAGCAAAAGGTACGACGAAATCGCAGCGCCAAGACATGTGGGAGGAATGTAGTAATAATGAAAATCGTCAAGTAACTCCTCATTTATTTCCTGACGTCCCTTCAGGTATTCTTCGGGATTGGCCGTCGTGAGTCGCTTGATCTTTGGCGAGGACAAATCCCAGTCGCGATGATAATACCAAACAACTCTCGCGCTGAACAGTATCCAGACAAAATTCAGGACCACTATCGCCACAACTATTCGCTTCTCATTCTTCTTCATGACAACAGCGCCTATCCGAAACTTAGAGGTACTTCGCCAGGATTGGCTTCAACTCGGTGATGGTTTTCTTCGGCCAGACTTTGCGGTCGGTCATGATGGCGTTCTGGAGCGCGGAGTGGCACGACCAGTCCGGTTCGGCGGGAATCTGCGCGATGGTGCGCGCGACGACGGCCTTGGCGGTGGCGGCGTTGCGCATCAGATTGGCGATAACCATTTCCACGGTCACGTGTGCTTCGTCCACTTTCCAGCAATCGTAGTCGGTGATCATCGCCATCGTGGCGTAGGCAATCTCGGCTTCGCGGGCGCACTTGGCCTCGCCGAGATTCGTCATGCCGATGACATCGTAGCCGAGCTTGTGGTTGGTGAGCGATTCGGCGCGCGTGCTGAAGGCCGGGCCTTCCATGTTCACGTAAGTGCCGCCGTCGTGGACGCG
>SCTL01000822.1 GCA_004297495.1 Verrucomicrobiota bacterium | reverse complement strand
TCGCCTCGCGCGTCGTCAACCTGTATCACGAAACCAAGT
Organism: Verrucomicrobiota bacterium; assembly: GCA_004297495.1. Classification (GTDB taxonomy): domain Bacteria; phylum Verrucomicrobiota; class Verrucomicrobiia; order Limisphaerales; family JADLHS01; genus SCTL01. The sequence continues at coordinate 2,290 of SCTL01000822.1, read as the reverse complement.
TCGAAAAAAAATCCCGTTGATCGCCGTGCCATCGGAGACCACCACGACCGTCAGCCGGTTGGAACTCTTCGCGATGCGTTCCAGCGCACCGGCGACGACGGCGAAACGGGATTTTTTTTCGAACTTGGTTTCGTGATACAGGTTGACGACGCGCGAGGCGATTTGCAGTTTTTCGCCCGGCGACCAGGTCTGCAACGGCACGACGCCGGCATAAAGTTGTTCGTTGTAGAACCACACGCCCATGGTGTCGCCGCGTTTCATCTGATCATTCATGCCGGAGGCAATGAGCTGGGCGACGGCGGTCTCGGTGTTGGGCAAACGTTTCTTCATGGCGGAGGAAACGTCCATGATGAGCAGGTAACGGTCGCCGCGGGAAGCGGGGGCGTTGGTCGCGGTGGCGCGGGCGGGCGGGCAGGCGCTCAACAGGCAGAGAGCAAAGAGGCTCGAGCGGAAAACCTTCAACATCGAACATTCAACATTCAACTTCCAACGATTGCCGTTTGGGTGCCGGTCAGGTGTTGAGAGTTGAATGTTGAGAGTTGAGGGTTCCCGGAATTTCATGGGCAAATTTATTTGGCGATGGTTCGTTTGACGGCGTGACGATAGCGGTGTTGCTCCGTCCGGTTGTGGTGTTTCAAATCGGCGGCGAGTTCATTCAACTCAGCTCCGAGCATCTGCAAAAAATTTCCGCAACTGGCCACCTGCCCGCCCAATCCGATCACGATGTCCTGCTCGGCGCGGTCGTCCGTGACCACCAGCACTTCGCCGTAGGCTTGAAACCGGTGCGTGGCGCGCTCAATCAAATCGTCCGCCGTGCGGCCCGCGCCGGAGAAGAGGACTTCGATGTGACCGGGCGAGTCATGTTTTGAGTGCGGTCGAGCGCCGCTGCCGTCGAAAAAAATCGTGACCGGCGTGCCGAGGGAGTCTTGATATTGCGTGAGCACCGAGACCAATTCATCCCGGGCGGCGGCGGAATGGCGCGCGCGACCCGCCGCCAACTCCGGCCAGGAGTGCAGCAGGCTGTAGCCGTCAACCAGAATGCGCACGAGTGCCATGCCGCCATCGTAGTTCGAGTTGAAGCAATGGGAAACGGAATTCCACGCCACCGAAGTAGCGGGAAGGTTCAACGCTCAACCTTCAACGGGCAAGCGGAAGGATTCCGACGCGAGTCCGGAGTCCGGCGTTGAAAGTGGAATGTCGAAGATTGAATGTTTCCGATTCGTCCTTCTTTTACGGTCATTGATTGGCGCGAAAGCAGGCCGGAATTCTCCCGGGTCGAGATGTCCGCATTCTCCGGATTTGTTAGGTGAGCGGCTTATCGGTTTACTCCGCGCGAGGATTGGATTGACCACAAGGGACGCCTGTGGCTTATGTAGCCACGGCAACCAAACCAGAAGTTGTACATGTTGTTCAGACAAACGCTGTCCGCTGGAAAAGTCGTACGCTGCCGCAGCAGAAGTGACGACCAGCCCGGGTTTGCTGTTGACCTGTCCCGGACGTTGGTCCACCTCCGCCCCCACGGACACCTATGAAAACTTTGCTCACCATCGCTCCCGGCCCCGAACTCGCCGACCAACTCCGCGCGGAACTGGCCGCCGACCAATACAAGCTCGTCCATCGCGCGACGGTGGAAGAGGCCGAGCCGTTGCTGGCGCACAAACTCGCGGACGCGTGCCTGCTGGATGTCGAGAACGCCGGGGTGCAAACCGTCTGGATGCTCGAACGCCTCCGCCGGCGCAACGCCCAGTGCCCGATCATCGTGTGCACCAGCAGCCGGCAGCCCGAATGGGAGGAAACGGCTTACACGCACGGAGCGGATTTCGTGATTGAAAAACCCGTGCGACCGCGCGTGCTGGAAACCGTGCTCCGCCGGCTCTTCAATGCGCCCGCCGCGCCAGCGGCCGCGGCGATTCCCGCCACGCCGACTCCGGTTGAAGCTTTCGTCGAGCGCGCCTCGTTCCCCGCCGCGGGCGCGCCGCAAACGCTCACTTTGTTGCGCGACTTTTCCTCGGTGCTGAACCATTCGCTCGACTCCGAGGCGTTGCTCAAACAATTCCTGCTGCTGCTCCGCGAAATCCTCGGCATCAATCGCGCCGCCATTTTTCTGCGCCGGCCCGGGACCGAGTTTGGCGATCCCGCCGCGCCCGAAGGCCGCCGCTTGTGCACGGCCAGTTCCATCGGCATCGCGCCCGGGCTGCTCGAACATTTTGAACTGTCGCTCGATTCCGGCATCGGCGCGCAGGCGCTGCGACTTGGCCGCATCCTCCGCCGTAGCGCCGAGGAACTGCGG
>SCTL01000074.1 GCA_004297495.1 Verrucomicrobiota bacterium | reverse complement strand
CGGACGTCACGCCCGGCTTGCAAATCCTGCGCATCACCGTGCTCTGGCTGCTCACCTTCAGCATCTACGGCGTGCAAGTGCTCATCGCCCGCGAGCGCGCGGCCCTGGCGGAACAGGCCGAATTCCTCGGGCGCACCGAACGCCTGCGCGCCGCCGGCCGCGTCGCCGCCGAATTCGCCCATCAGGTCAAAAATCCGCTCACCATCATCAACAACCTCGCTTTCTCGCTGCAAAAAAATCTTCCCGCCGACAACAAACAGATCCTCCTCATCCGCGAGGAAATTTCCAAGGTGGACCAGATCATCACGCAGATCATGGGTTACGCGGCGCTGAGCGAAGGCCGCGTGGAAAAGCTGAACGTCAAACAGGAACTCGAGCTGGCGTTGAACTCCGTGTTCCCGCCCGAGTTGCCCACCGAGCTGCGAGTGCAACGGGATTTCTCCGGCGAATTTCCTCCGCTGCTCATGCAACGCCGGCATTTCACGGACACGCTCGCCAACCTGCTGCTCAACGCCCGCGAGGCGTGCGGCCCGCGCGGCCACGTCACCCTCCGCGCCCGCCGGTTGGCCGACGACACCGTCCTCGTCACCGTGCGCGACGACGGCCCCGGCATCCCGCCGGAAAAAATCACGGCCATCTTCGAAGCCTATTACACCACCAAGGAGCGCGGCTCCGGTCTCGGTCTCGCCATCGTCAAGCACAACGTCGAACTCTACGGCGGCCACGTCACCGTCCAATCCGAGCTTGGAAAGGGCACCGAGTTTGCGGTAACTTTTCCGGCAAAGACTTTGGTTGATACGGCATCATGAAATCGAGCCTGCCACCGGTTCTCGTCGTGGACGACGAAAAGAACATGCGCGCCTCCCTGCAAACCTTGCTGGGCGACGAAGGCTATCTCGTTCGCGCCGTTGAATCCGCCGAGGACGCGCTCAAGCTCGTGGCCGAGGAAGATTTTTTCCTGCTGATCACCGACGCGCGGCTCGGCGGCATGAACGGCTACGAGTTGCTCAAACGTCTTCACGCGCAGCGCCCCGGATTGCCGACGCTCATGATCACGGCCTACGCCACGCCCAAACTCGCGGTCGAAGCGATCAAGGCCGGCGCGATTGATTATTTGCCCAAGCCGTTTGCGCCCGAGGAACTGCTGCACGCCGTCGCCCGCTGTGCCGAGCGTCATCGCTTGCTCACGGACAACGCCCGCCTGCGCGCCAGCGTCAGCGAAGTTTATCGGCTCGACCAACTCGTCGGCGATTGTCCGCGCATGAAGGAAGTGCGCCAGATGATCGAGACCGTCGCGCCCACCGACGCCCGCGTGCTCGTCCTCGGCGAAAGCGGCACCGGCAAGGAACTCGTCGCCGGCGCCATCCACAGTCTCAGCCAGCGGCGCAACGCCAATTACATCCGCATCAACTGCGCGGCGATTCCCGAGACGCTGCTCGAAAGCGAACTCTTCGGTCACGAACGCGGCGCCTTCACCGGCGCGCTCAAACAAAAACCCGGCCGCGTCGAGGAAGCCAACGGCGGCACCATCTTCCTCGATGAGATCGCCGACATGAGCCGCCCGCTGCAGGCCAAGCTCCTGC
>SCTL01000821.1 GCA_004297495.1 Verrucomicrobiota bacterium | reverse complement strand
GGTGTGCCGGCGGGCGGTGTGCTGCACCGCGCCTGGTCGCCCTTGATCCAGGTCGCGCGGTCGTTGGTCGCGGTCATAGTTGCTTTTCCTTCGTCAGCCAGCATCTCGCCGCCGCGTGGAACTTCAAGAAACAACCGCTCAAAAGCCAAGAAAGGCGGATGGTTTGGCAAAATCCGTGGCGTAGCGGCGACTCGGTAGAGCGCCGCTAACTTTCAAGATAATTGTGGCGCTCTGCCGAGACGCCGCGATGACGAAGCTCAACTCCGCGTCACTTGCAGTCCCGTGTCCGACAAGCTGAAATCCACGAAGCGCGCGCGCGCGTTCGGTGGGTTGGATGTGAGGGTGTGGCGGATGTGCGCGCCGGCGGCTTCGTCCTTCGCGAACATCACGAGATAACCGCCGCCGCCCGCGCCGAGAAGTTTTGTGCCGAGCAGATGATCCTTCACGCGATCAAGAATCTGCTGCACGCCCGGTGGATTCGTGCCGGCGTCGAGTCGCTGATAAAGCTGCCAGCACTCGCGGACGGAAGCGGCGAGCGCGTCGTAATCGCATTTCTGGATCGCCGCGCCGGCGGTGTCGGCGTTCGCGCCAATCTCGGCGATCAAACTGAGATGCTCGGGCGAATTCAGAAAAATGCCGCGCACGATTTCCGCGAGAATGTTTTTCGCGAGCCGCGTGACGCCGGTGTAGTAGAGCAGGATGCTGCGATTCGCGAGCTGATGGCCGAAGAGATAATCCGGAAACCAGCGCAACGTCGGCTTCTGCGCCAAGCCCGCAGAAGTCTCAATCAGTTTGATGCCGCGATAAAGTCCGCCGGCCTGATCCTGCCAGCCACCGCCGGTGGTGAGCAGTTGTTCGAGCGCGAGCGTGCGCGCAAAAATCACGCTGCGATCCCAGTTCAGTCCGCAGAGTTCGCTCAACGCGGCGAGCACGGTCGAGGCGAGAATGCTGCTCGTGCCCAGGCCCGAGCCTTTCGGCGCGGCCGCGAGCAGTGAGATTTCAATTCCGCCGCCGAACTCGCGCAACTGATCGGCGAGCGAGGGGAATTTATCTCCGGCGTGAAAGCGCGGATGAAATCCCGCGAGCGCAAATGCCGCCTTTGCCAGGGAGAACGCGCTGCCCGGCTCACCGAAACTTTGCAGTTCATCGTAAGTGCGCACGCGTTCCTCGACGCCGAGGTCAATCGAGCGCACCACGAGTTCCGGCTTCGCGCCGAGCTTGGCAAACACCTGAACCGGCGGTTGGCCGTTCAAATCCACGGCCACGTTCACAACCTTTCCACCGAACTCGATGCAGTAGGGCGGCGTGTCGGTCCAGCCGCCGCCGAGATCGAGTCGCACCGGACTGCGCGCCCAGATGATCTGGTCTTCCATCACGCTGCGACGCGGTTGCGCGGGTTGCAGTTGAGCCTCGTGAACAATCAGATCGCGCAGGCGCGCGAAGGCGTTCGCTTCAAACTTCTGCCAGTCGCTTGCATTGCGGCGGCGCATTGCGGCGGCGCGGAACATTTGATCATGAACGAAGTCGAGCGGTTCGTCGCGCGAATCAAAATTTACTTCCGGCAACGCCGTGCCGTTGGAGGCGAATAGTCGAGCAGTGGATTCGAGGTCCAGTTTGTAGAACACGCTCCAGCGATGATTGCGCATCATGGGCGCAAGACAGCCGCTGCGCAGTTGCGCGCGCTGGGCTTGAAGGCGATGCACGTTCGCGCGCTCGGAAATCTTCTGCGCGGAGAGGCGCGGAGCTTCGAGCCAGAGCTTCGTGAACGCCGCGTTCGCCGGTTGCTTCGCAAAGAGCCACTCGACGAATCGCGGGCTGATCTTCCCGAGCGGGAGAACTGGAAAGAGCGCGCAGTCTTGAATATCTGTGTCCGCTTTGATGCCCGCTTGCTCCAATGAGATTCCGCGCGCGGTGAACCACGCTTTCAACGGCAGGCCGAACCAGCGCGTGTGGTCATCGCCGACTTTGCCGCTGAAGGAATCTCGGAAGCCGTAGGGTCGGATGGCGAAATCATTTTCACCAATTGCCACGAAGTCGAGACACACGCTGGGTTCGAGCTTCAAATCCCATTGATTATCGGGAATGCCGGTGAGGACATGCTCGTGCGCGAGCTGCCACGTCGGCGGGATAAAACTGTTTTCCGACCAGAGCGTGTGATTTTCCTCGCGCCGCAGCGGGAACTTGAACTGCGTGTTCTGCAAATACTGGTCCGGATGCCGCCGCGCGCCGGACATGCCGAGCTTGGTTTCGTCGAGCACGAGATTTTGCAGCGCGGAAACTGACTCGATCATTTGCGCATTCGTGCCGAAATGATAAAACTCCGCGTCAGGCAGGGGAACGACGGCACTGGTGAGCGATTGAATCGCGGCGTCCGCCTCGACGGGATTACGCCCGAGCGCTAGGCCAAAGCGCGAATAGAATTCGTATCGCCCCGCGCGATCACCCGCAAATTGTTCCGCCGCCGCATCCCAGCCACAGCGTTCGAGCAACACGCGCACGGCGCGTTCGCTCAACACCCACATGCCGGTATCAATGAGATAATGATGTTGCTCACTGAGTTCGCGGATTTTCGCGGGCGAAGGTTTTTGCAGGAAGAAGGAAATCTCGTTCGGATTGTTGCGCGGGGTGAAGAAGACGCCGAAATCCTTCGCGTGCTCCGGCGTGCCCCACATGCCGAGGCCGAGCACGTCCACGTCGGGCAGCGCGGGCACGTTGCGGCCGAGACGGATGAGTGTGTCGCCGCTCACGAGCATCATCACGGCGCTCGGGCCGGCGTGACCGAGCACACGCGAGTATTCGGAGACTTCGAGATCGAGCAACGTTTGATCGAGCCGCTGCCCGCGCGACCAGCGGAAGACGGGAATGGGCATGAGCGCCTTGCCGATGGGCGCGTAAGCGGGAAGACGGCGGCTCTGTCCGCCCGCGTGGAGAATGAGTTTGCGGCTTTCGCGCAACCAATCGCTGAAAGAATTTCCCGCGCCGGTATTGCGCCAGGCTTCGACGAGCAGATTCGCCGTGCCGCCGCCCGAGCCGAGCGGCGGGCCGTCGGAATCCGAACACGCAAACCATTCCGGGCGTTGGCGGTTTTCGATTTCCTCGAACGCGGCGGCCATGCGCGGCGGCAAGGTGAGCAGGTTTTGGATCGCGATACGATGGCCCATCATGTGCGGCGCATGATGAGGAATGTGGCGGGCAAGTGTCGAGCGGTTTGACGTGCGCGGGCGGACCTGACGTTGCGATGCTGTGACCACCTGCAATTCAACATCGAGCATTTCAAAATTTGCCAGGGCTGGATGGAAGCAACGCGACCCTGACCGTCATCTATTATCCGTCGAGCGGTCAGAACTTCAGACGGTAAAAGCAGTTCGCGTTCGTGGCCGTGACGGTAACTGAATTTGTCGGTGGCGTCGCCGGAACATTTGCGAGCAGAAGAGTGGTAAAGCCAGCCGCGAGGTTCGTCGTGTATTCGATGTTGAAAAATTCGCCGGTTGCGCTGGCCCAACGAAGGTCCAACTGACCGGGTTGGGCGCTCGACTGAATCTTCAAGGGCAAGCCAACTCTCGCGCCGAGTCCGGTGACTTGCACCGGAAGCGAACGGTCGGTCGTGGTGTTGTCGCCGCACTGGCCCTGGTCGTTCGCGCCCCATTGCCAGACCGAGCCGTCGGACTTGACGGCGATGTTGTGCCAGTCCCGCGCCGCCACCATCACAAGGTTGCTGAAGCCG
>SCTL01000820.1 GCA_004297495.1 Verrucomicrobiota bacterium | reverse complement strand
CGACCCGGACTCGGGGATTTACGTCAATGGCGAGCGCATCTACCTCAAAGGCGTCAATCAGCACCATGACCTCGGCGCGCTGGGCGCGGCATTCAATGAGCGCGCGGCGCGGCGTCAGCTTGAGATTCTCCGCGAGATGGGCTGCAACGCGATTCGCACCAGCCACAATCCGCCCGCACCCGAATTGCTGGAACTGGCCGACGCGATGGGTTTTCTCGTGTTGGACGAAATCTTCGACTGTTGGGAACGCAAAAAGACGCCGCTGGATTTTCATCTCATCTTTCCGGACTGGCACGAACCGGATTTGCGTGCGTTCATTCGTCGCGACCGGAATCATCCCTCGGTTTTTCTGTGGAGCGTCGGCAACGAAGTCGGCGAGCAATACACCGGCGACGACGGCGCAAAAGTGGGGAAGCGACTTTGCGACATCGTCCACGAAGAAGATCCCACGCGCCCCACAACCAGCGCGATGAACTTCGCCAAGCCGACCATGCCGCTGCCCAATGTCGTGGATGTAATCGGACTGAATTATCAAGGCGAAGGCATCCGCGACTCGCTGCCGACGAATGAGGTCAAAGGGATTCGGACGCCGCCGCAGTATCCCGCTTTTCACACGGCGTATGCCAACAAGGTCATCGTGAGCACCGAAACCGCCGCCGCCCTCAGCTCGCGCGGCGAATACATGTTTCCCGTTTTCAGCGGCAGCAGCGCGCCGGTGAAAGATGGTTTGGGTGGGAACTCGAAGCGGCAGCAGGTCAGCGCGTACGAGCTTCACGCGGCGGATTTTGGCTCGACGGCGGACAAGGTGTTCGCCGCGCAGGACAAGCATCCGTACGTGGCCGGCGAATTCGTCTGGAGCGGCTGGGATTATCTCGGCGAGCCGACGCCTTACTACGGCGCGCGCAGTTCGTATTTCGGCATCATTGATTTGGCCGGCTTCAGGAAGGACCGGTTCTATCTCTACCAATCGCGGTGGCGACCGGAACTTCCCATCGCGCACATTTTGCCGCACTGGGCTTGGCCGGAACGCGTCGGGCAGGTCACGCCGGTTCATGTCTTCACTTCCGGCGACGAGGCAGAACTTTTTCTCAACGGAAAGTCGCTCGGCCGAAAAAAGAAAAGCGCGTACGAATATCGTCTCCGCTGGGACGACGTGGTCTATCAGCCGGGCACGCTCAAGGTTGTTGCCTACAAAAACGGCAAACCGTGGACGACCGACGAAGTGAAAACGGCCGGCAATCCCGCCGGGTTGAAACTCGAGCCGGATCGTAAAGAGATTCGCGCGGACGGCCTCGACCTGTCCTTCGTCACTGTGACCGTTACGGACAAGGATGGTTTGGTTGTGCCGCGCGCTGATAACCGCATTCGCTTCACCATCGTCGGGCCGGGCGAAATCGTTGCGACCGACAACGGTGATCCCGCGAGCTTCGATTCATTTCAATCGCATGACCGGAAGGCTTTCAGCGGGCTTTGCCTGGTGATCGTGCGCGGCAAGGCTGGACAACCGGGGGAGATTCAACTCACTGCTGCTGCCGATGGCTTGAATGTTGGAACGGCTGCCATTAAAACAACTCGCGCTGACGGAACAGTTCACAAATGAAATCCAACACAGTTCATCTCACACGCCGGATGAAATGGCTTTGCGTCGCCATCTTAACGTCGCTCGCCGGCACTGCATTGACCGCCGCCGCTGCACCCGCGTTGCCGTTCGTCAGCCCGATGTTCGGGGACAACATGATTCTCCAGCGCGGCAAAACGAACACCATCTGGGGTTGGACCAAGTCCGGTGAGGCGGTCCGCGTCGAACTCGCCGGCCAAACCGCCAACGCCGTGGCGAATGCCGAAGGACGTTGGCAGGCGCGGTTGTTGCCGCCCGCATCCACCGAGGCGCTCACGCTGCGGATCACGGGTTCGCAAGCGGTCACGTTCACCAACATCCTGGTCGGCGACGTGTGGCTTTGCGGCGGACAATCGAACATGGAATTTCCGTTGAGCCGCGCGCGAAACGGTGACGCCGAAGTCAAAGCGGCAAATCATTCCAACCTCCGCCTCTTCACGGTCAAATCGCAGCCCGCCTACGCACCCGCGCCGAACGTGCAAGGCACGTGGAAAGTTTGCACGCCGCAGACCGTCACCGGGGACGGCGGCGTCTCCGCCGTTGGCTATTTCTTTGCGCGCAGGATCCAGAGCGAAACCAACATTCCCATCGGCCTCATCAAAGATTGCTGGGGCGGCACGTCGGCGGAATCGTGGACGAGCGCTAAAGCTTTGCGGCCGCTCAAGGATTTTGACGCCGCGCTCGCTGAAGTGGAGCGTCTTCGTGCTCGCGGCGGCCCGCAATATGGCAACTACATTTCTCACTGGTATGACGAATTCGACGCGGGCCAGAAAGACAACGCCTGGGCCGCCCCGGACCTCGACGATCACGACTGGAAGAGCGTGACCATTCCCGGCGGCTTCGCAGAACTCGGCGTTCCCGCATCGCCAGCTGTCTGTTACTTCCGCAGGAACGTCGTCCTGCCCAACCCGCTCCCG
>SCTL01000819.1 GCA_004297495.1 Verrucomicrobiota bacterium | reverse complement strand
ACGCTCGTGACGGTGTGAATGGTAGGGACGCGTTCCACCGCGTCCCAAACTTCATTTTTTTTCTGAAATTATGGGGACGCGGTGGAACGCGTCCCTAACATTTTGAGTCGGCGCTCCATTGCATTTCCAGTCGTTTCGAGCGATGAACTGTCTATGCCCTTTGCCTCTCGCGAAGATGCTGGTCGCCAGCTCGGCAATTACCTGCGCGAGGAAGGAATTCAGACCGACCTCGTGCTCGGCCTGCCGCGCGGCGGCGTGATCGTGGCCGCGCAGGTCGCGGCAATTTTGCAACGCCCGCTGGACGTGCTGGTCGTCCGCAAGATCGGCCACCCACAGCATCGCGAATACGCCGCCGGCGCACTGGCTGAACCGGACGTCGTGATTCTCGACGAGTTGCCGCAACGCATGATTCCTTCCCGCGTGGAACTCGACGCCGTCATTGCCGAAGAAACCATACGTCTGCGCGAATACCGCGAGCGCTTTCATCCCGGCGGAATTCCTGATCTCAGGAATCTCAGTGTCACGCTCGTGGACGACGGCATTGCGACCGGTGCGACCACCCGTGCCGCCGTGCTCGCTGCGCGCAAACGCGGCGCGCGCAAAATCTTCGTGGCCGCGCCGGTCGCTTCGCCCGAGGCGGTGCATCGTTTGCGAAGCGCGGCTGACTCCGTGATTGTGCTCATCGCAGATCCAAGCTTTCAAGCCGTCGGCCAATACTACGCCGCGTTCGAGCAGACCACCGACGAGGAAGTCCTCGCGCTGCTTCACGCCACGCGCGGATGATTGTCTTGCATCGCGCGCCGCGCTTCCGAAAACTTGCGCGCGATAATGCCTGAACTACCCGAAGTCGAAGTCCTCGCGCGCCACTTGCGCCCGCTGGTTAAAAACAAAACGATTCGCGCGGTTGAAGTGCGTCGCGCGCGCGTCATCCGACCAACTTCCGAACGCACTCTAAAAAACACTTTGACCGGCGCTGAACTCATCTCGCTGGAGCGGCGTGGAAAATATCTGATTTTCAAACTCCACAAGCCCGGACGACGCGAGCCGGTCAAACTGCTCGGCCATCTCGGCATGACGGGCCGCATGTTTCTCGCGCCGAAAAATGCGGCACTGCCCAAGCACGCCGCCGTGGTTCTGGATTTGGGCCGTGAGCGGTTCGTGTTCGAGGACACGCGCTACTTCGGCCGCTTCACGCTGGATGTCAGTTCGCTGGCGAAGCTCGGGCCTGAGCCGTTGAGCAAAGAATTCTCCGCCAAGCATCTCGCGCGCGAACTTGCGAAGTCGCGCCAGCCCATCAAAGTGAAACTGCTTGATCAATCCCTCGTGGCCGGCGTGGGCAACATCTACGCGAGCGAGGCGTTGTTCCGCGCCCGAATCTCGCCGCTCAGTCCCGCAAACAAACTCACAAGCGCCCAGAATCTCCGGCTCGTGAAAACGATTCGACAGGTTCTCGCCGAGGCGATTCGTTTTGGCAGCACCGTGCCGCTGAACCACGGCCAGACCGGCGATAGCGACGGACTCTTTTATTTCGGTCGTGCGGAAGGTGCGCCGGATTATTACGAGGAGCGATTGAAAGTTTATGATCGCGCCGGTCGGTCGTGCCGCCGTTGCGGTCACGCGATCAAGAGAATCGTCCAAGCGGCGCGCAGCACATTTTATTGTCCACGCTGCCAGCCCCGGTTAAGACTCTCCGCGTGAGCGAACTCACCGTCATCCTCCAGCGGCTCGATCAGGGCGATCCCCACGCGGCGGATGAACTCCTGCCGCTTGTGTATGAGGAGCTGCGCAAACTCGCCGCGCAAAAAATGGCGCGTGAAAATCCCGGGCAAACGTTGCAGGCCACGGCGCTCGTTCACGAGGCGTGGCTGCGGCTCGGCGGCGATGATCAACCCGAATGGCAGAACCGCGCGCATTTCTTTTCCGCCGCCGCCGAGGCGATGCGGCGAATCCTGATCGAGAACGCGCGCCGCAAATCCCGCCTGCGCCACGGCGGCGGCGCGGAAAAAATTCCACTCGACGGTCTCGAACTCGCCGCCGGGATGGATGACGAACAACTGCTCGCGTTGCACGAAGCTCTGGACCGACTCGCTGCGCATGACTGTGAGAAAGCGGAGTTGGTGAAGCTGCGATTCTTTGTCGGACTGACCAACGAGCAGGCGGCGAAAGTTCTCGGCGTTTCCGAGCCGACGGTGAAACGGCATTGGGCTTACGCGCGGGCGTGGCTTTTCCGCGAGATGAAGCAGTGAAAAGCTGAAAAACTGAAATGCTGAAATTCTGAAAACCAAAGTCCTTTCAGCATTTCAGCTTTTCAGTGTTTCAGCATTTGAGCAGTCGTTACCGCCTCGCCCCGTGCCGTACGTAGATGAATGTTCCCAGCGCCACGGCCAGGCCCACGAAGCCGAGGCCGATGACGAAGGGTTGTTTCTGCACCAGGCCGAGGTCCACGAGCAAGTAACTACCCAGCCCGCAGCCCGCGAGTCCGCCCACGAGCATCCGCCAGCGCGAGCGGAACGGCGCGAGCACGGCAAAGAGCAGCGCGGCGGCGATGTAAATCCACACGTCGAAGCGCACCAGCGCGTCCTCGCGATGCACCTCGGCGTTGATGAACAGCGCGGTGATCGTGTGCAGAATCGCCAGCACTTCGAGCCACTTGCTGGCGCGGCGCAGGTCGAGACTCGGCGCGCGCTCGGCCAGCAGCATCAACGTGAGAAACGCGAGGCCGTTCAGCACGAATGAAAAAGCCATCTGCCGGCTCTTGTCAAAATAGCCCCAGTTTTCCTGCGTCACGCCAAGCATTTTCAACGTCGGGCCGTTCGCGGCCACGACGTCGAGTCCGATGACGATGGCGGCGAGCGCGATCAGGTGAAACGGCATCGTCCAGCGCACGCGCCCGCCGTTTTCAAAAGCCAGCGCGGCTAACTCCAGCGTGGCGAGCGGCAGGCACCAGAGCGCCATGACTTCCGGTTTTTGATCGAGCCAGTTGAACGGCAGCAGCATGGTCACGTAGCTTGTCGCCGTCAGCGTTGCGGTCGTCCACGCGAAGCCCGTCATCTTCAAACGCCAAAGCCCGAATACAGAAACGCACAGCGCGGTGAGCGAGGCGGCCAGGACTTGTTCGTTCGTGAATGTGCCGGCGAAGAGTTGCTTGATGCCCAACGGCGCGGTGGCGAACACTTTTAGTTCGGCCAGCAATGCCAGCGTGGCGGGCGCAATGGCCAGCGCCGCGCCGGCGAGAAACGTGGCCGCCGCGAGATTTTCCTTCCAGCTCCGGGCAAAATGGCCGGCGAGCAAGAGCGCGGTCGTGAAAAATCCCGGCAACACCCAGCGCCACGGCGATTGCAGTTCTTCGCGCAGCATCCAGACCATCAGCACCGTCGCGACCACGGTCAGCCACGTCGCGGCGGAGAGAATGGTTTGCAGCGGCGTGATGCGGCGCGCGTCAATGATCCAGTGATCTTCATCCGCGAGCAGGCGGCGATGGATGATTTGCAGGGCGTCGCGTTCGTCGCGCGAGATGATGCTCTGGCTTTCCCACGCGTGCGCCTGAGTTTCGTGCTCGCTGATCGTGCGGCGGAGCAGATCGTCGTAGAGCTTGGGCTTGAGCCGCACCGGTTCGCCGACGAGAAAGCGGCCCAGTTCGAGCGCGACGGTTTCAGCGCTGGGACGATCTGCCGGATTCCACGCGAGACAGGCGAGGCAGATGGCTTGCAAATCTTCCGGCACCCCCACGGCGACTTCGCGCAGGAATGGCGGCGCAGTGCTGGTGATGGCGGCGAGCACCTGACTGATCGTCTCGCCCGCGAACGGCGCTTTGCCGGTGAGGACTTTGAACATCAGGCTGCCGAACGAAAAAACGTCCGAGGCCGGGCCGAGCGGACGATCCATCACTTGTTCGGGCGAGGCGTAAAGCGGCGTGCCCTCGAAACCGCGCCCTTGACGCGCCGCTTCTTCGAGCGAGAGCGCGAGGCCGAAATCGAGAATGCGTGGCCGCATGTCCGGGCCGACGATGACGTTGTCCGGCTTCAGATCGCGATGAATCAGCCCGCGCGCGTGCGCGACGGAAAGTCCGCGGGCGATTTCGCGGAGCAATCGCGCCTTCTGCTCGAAGTTCAATTGCGCCGCGAAGCGATCAATGGAAAAACCCTCGACGAATTCCATCACGATGGCCGGCGGATCGGCTTCATCGAGCACGGAGAAAACCGTGACCACGGCGGGATCGCTGAGCGCGGCGGTGTGGCGCGCCTCGTCGAGCACGCGCTTGCGGACCTGCGCGTCCGCGCGACTGCGCAAAACTTTGATGACCACGCGGCGATTCAGCTTCTCGTCATGCGCGGCATAGACGACGCCGAGTCCGCCCTGGCCGAGCTTGCGTTCGATGCGATAGCCCGGGAGTTGCGGCGCGGCTTCCTCGTGTTCGGAGGGCGGACGGCGTTCGCGCTCGCGCAACTGGCGCACGAGCAATCCGGCCTGAATGCGCTCGCGGGTTTCTTTGCGAAGGGACTCGGGCAGTTGCGCGATGAAGTTGTCAATCTGCCCGTCGGTGGGACTGGCGACGGCGCGCAGGAAAGCATCGGCGTGCGCGGCGGGGTTCAGCACGACTGTGCCTTGAGTGGCGGTGGGCGGAAGTTCGACGCGAGCAGGCGTTTCAGCGGACGGCGGTTTTAGAAATTCACCCGCGCGATCATGCGCGCGGAGGAGCGAGTCAACCTCGCATTGAAGCGCGGTGTCGTTCCCGCAACGTTCGGCCACCAGTTGGGCGCGCGCCTCGCCGCGCGGCAGATCAATCGCTTCCGCGAAAATGTTTTCTGCGCTGGCGGGAGAGTCGTTCATGGGCTTGAACCGGCGCAAGCATAGTGAACCGGGTCGTGGAGGTAAAACGCGAACTGAACGCCGGCGCGCGGCACTCCGGGCCGCAGCGTGTGAAGAGGGGAACAG
>SCTL01000818.1 GCA_004297495.1 Verrucomicrobiota bacterium | reverse complement strand
CTGAATGTGGGTTCGTTTGCCGCGCGGGTTGATCTCGCGTTGCCGGTGGGAACGAATGGCGGCAATCCGTATCGGCTGCGCGCGGTTGATCTGGATGGTGACGGCAAGCTCGACCTGATCGTTTGCGAAGTTTATGGCAGCCGCGTTTCGTTGTTTCACAACATTTCGTCGCCAGGAAATCTCACGACGAATTCGTTCGAAGCGCCCGTGAGTTTGCCGGCGGGGAGCGATTGCCGCTTTGCGACGGCGGCGGATTTGGATGGCGATGGGCGCGTGGACATCGTGGCGCTGAATTACGGCGGCAACTCGATTTCACTGTTTCGCAACATCGGCGCGCCGGGAAGTCTGACGGCGAATTCATTCGCCGCGCCGGTGAATTTGCCGGCGCCGGGCGGACCTTACGAAGTGGCGATTGGTGATCTGGATGGCGACGGCAGGCCGGAGCTTGCGGTCGCAAATGCCGACGTTTCGGTGACCTCGATCTTTCGGAATCAGACGACCATTGGGACTCTTGATACCAATTCCTTCGCGGCGCACGCGGACATTTCATCGCTTTATTACGGCCACACCATCGCCATTGGCGACTTGGACGGCGATGGCAAACCTGACCTGACCGTGGGCTTTGCCATACCGGGCTACATCTCGGTTTTTCGCAATCTCGGCATCGCCGGCGCGTTCACCACGAATTCCCTGGCCGCGCCGGTGAATTTTGTCCTCCCGGGCAGAGGGCATACGGTGGCGTTGGGAGACATTGATGGTGACAGCAAAACGGACATCGTCGTCGTGGGCGAAGTGCCAAGTTTTCTTTCAATCTTCAAGAATGTCAGCACTGCGGGCGCGTTTGATTCCAGTTCGCTGGCGCCAAACGTGGACTTCGGTACGGGCTGGAACGCGTGGGGCGTGGCCGTCGGTGATCTGGACGGCGACACGCGGCCCGACATCGTGTTCTGCAACGCCTACGATGCGAACATCACGATTTATCCCAACGCCATTCCGCTCGGCAGCCCGACTCCGGGGACGAATTGTGTGACACCGCCGGGGGGATTGGTGAGTTGGTGGCGCGCAGAGACAACGAATGCTTTGGACGCCGTGGGCGGTAACCACGGGACGTTGCTGAACGGCACAAGCTTCACCGCCGGAATGGTGGGCGCGGCTTTCAATTTCGATGGCAGCAATCAATGCGTTCAGATTCCTTACTCACCCAGTCTGATTGCCGCCAACTACTCGGTCGAAGCGTGGGTGAGACCGGCGAGCCAGGTGGACGATCCGGCCGGTCAGGATCTGATCTTCGGTCAAAGCTACGGAGATTACCAATTGGTCGTGCGGACCGGCACGACGGGGTTGCGCGTGATCTGGCAGTTTGGGACGAGCCATTCAACGTTCTATGAAGTCGCCAGCACCAACGAAATCCCCATCGGCCAATTCAGTCACCTTGCGGGCACCTGGGACGGAACAATTCTGCGCCTATACATCAACGGCGTCTTGAACGCGCAAAGCACGCCGGGAGTCGTGCCGGTGGATTCCGGTTGTCCGTTTTTTATCGGTGGATTCTACAGCCCGGCGGCGGATAGCTGTCAGTACGTGGGCCAGTTCATCAACGGCAACATTGACGAAACCAGTTTCTTCAATCGTGCGCTCTCGTCCGCGGAAGTTCTGGCGATCTACAATGCCGGTAGCGCCGGCAAGTGCGTTATCTCGAATCCGCCGCCAGTCTTGCCGCCGGTGATCACGACGCAGCCGACGAACCTGACGGTGTACGTGAGCAGCAATGCGACTTTCACCGTGGCAGCCAGCGGTACCGCACCGCTCAGATATCAATGGTTCTTTAGCTCGTCACCTTTGACAGGTCAGACCAGTTCGACCTTGGCGCTCCGTTCGGTTCAACTCTCGAATGCCGGCAGCTATTTCGTGGTCGTCACCAATGCCGGCGGCGCACGGACGAGTGCGGGGGCGGTATTGACGGTCAATGCGTTGCCCAGCTGCACGCCGCCGCCGGCGGGGTTGATCAGTTGGTGGCGCGGCGAGACGAACGCGAATGACAATTGGGATTCCAACAACGGCACCACGCCGCGCCAGATGGTTTATAACGCGGGCAAGGTCGGACAGGCGTTCAATTTCAGCGAACGATACGTGTTGGTGACGGATGCGCCATCACTGCGGCCTACGAACGCGCTCACCATCGAGGCGTGGGTGAATCCCACAACCATTACTTTTCCCAACCTGCCGGCACGCCTACAGACGATTCTTTCCAAGTTTGATTACGAGGGCGCTGGGATTGGGGGCACGGCAACCTTGGGCAGCAGTTATTATCTGGGACTGACCAACGGCAATCGGGTGGTTTTCAAAATCAGCGCCACCGGCTCGCCAGCAACGAATGCAACTTTGATTTCATTGCTGAGTCTGCCTACGAACCAATGGAGTCACGTGGCGGCGACGTTTGGTTCGGGCACGTTGCGCATCTACATCAACGGCGTGCAGGATTTGAAACTGGCCGGGCCGACGAACATTTTCGCCGGCAACGCGAACCTTTCCATCGGCGCATTGGTGGCCCCGGAGATTCTTTTGCGGACTGGATATGCGTTTCCGTTTACAGGACTGATTGACGAGGTTTCCATTTACTATCGCGAACTGGCGCAGGGGGAATTGCAAAACATCGTTAGCGCTGATTTCATCGGCAAATGCCAGGCCGCGCCCCAAGTGCTTTCGCAACCCGTCAGCCAGTCCATCCCGATGGGTGAGGATGTGAAATTTTCCGTGAGCGCGGTCGGAACACAGCCATTGCGTTATCAATGGCGGCTGAACGGATTGAACATCATCAACGCGACCAATTCGTTTTTTGTCGCCGAGAAGGTGCAAGGCAAAACCGGCGTGTTCGGCAACTTCTCCGTCGTGATCACCAATGCGCTCGGCACCGTCACCAGTTCCAACGCGGCGCTGACGCTCCTGCCGGCACCGAGCTGCGCCGCGACTCCTGCGGGGTTGATCAGTTGGTGGCCGGCGGACAGCAACCTCGCCGACGCGATGGCGACCAATAATGTTTCCAGTTTCTCGCCGTCGCTCTACGCCACGGGCAAAGTTGGTCAGGCGTTCAGCTTTAATGGAATTTCCAGCCGCATCACCGTGCCGAATTCGGGGTCGCTGAATTTTGGCAGCACCGCTGACGGCAGAAACACCGAGTTTTCCATCGAGATGTGGATCAAGGCCGGCGCGAGCAACACGACTTATGCGAACGTCCCGTTCTTTGAAAAGTGGGACAGCGGCATCGGCTACTCGTTGGCTTTGAATCAAGGGCGGTTGGCTTTTGCGCTCGGCACTTCGCCCGCTTCAGCGACGAACGTGTCGCGGTTTGTTTCGGCTGGGCCGGATTTGCGCGATACGATGTTCCATCACGTGGCGGTCTCCTTGAATCGCACGAACGCGAGCGGCGGAAGCCTCTACGTTGACGGGCAACTCGTGCTGACGTTTGATCCGACACCACGCAAGGGCAGTCTGACCGCCGGCACGCCGCTTTATCTCGGAGCGCCTTCCATCACGACGTCCAATTCGTACTTCGGTGGATTGATTGACGAGCCGGCGATTTACAATCGCGCGTTGAGCGCGGCGGAAATTCTCGCCATCCGTAACGCCGGCGCGGCAGGCCGCTGCAAGATGACGCCGACGATTCTCGCGCAGCCGCTTAGCCAGCGGGTAACGGTCGGCTCCAACGTGACGTTCAGCGTGACGGCGGGCGGTTCGCCCAAGCTGCGTTATCAGTGGTTGAGCAACAACGTCGCCATCAGTGGGGCCACTAATGAGAGTCTGACTTTCACCGCGATCAACGTTTCGGGCGCGAATTATTCCGTGCGCGTGACGAATCTGTTCGGCTCGGTGTTGAGCGCCAGCGCCGTGCTCACCGTGAACTTCGCGCCGCTTGCGTTAGACCTGAATCTCAAGTTGGACGAGGACACTGGCGTCACTTTCGGTTTGCCGGCGGCGGACGCGAATCTGGATCCACTGACCTACCTCGTCCTGACGCAGCCACAGCACGGCGTGCTCGGGCCGATGACCAACTCGCCGTTCCCGGCAACGCTCACTTACACGCCGTCGCCCAACTACAACGGCCCGGACAGCTTCACTTTCAAGGTCAATGATGGCATGGCGGACTCCGCGCCGGCGGCGGTGAACTTCACGGTATTGCCGGTCAACGACGCGCCGGTCGCGTATGACGCGACGGTGACATTGGATGAGGACACGACCGCAACCGTGATAACGGCGGCGAACGACGTGGACGGAGACGACTTGGTGTTCACGGTGGTGACTCCGCCAGCGCACGGAGTTTTCAATAGTTCGGGCTACACACCGGACACAAATTATTTTGGACCGGACAGTTTTACCTTCCAGGTAGGCGATGGGAAAACGAATTCAAACATTGCGACGGTCAGCATCACAGTGCTGCCCGTGAACGATGTGCCGTTCGCGAGAATTTCGGTTTCGCCGCTCGCGGATTTTCCGGGTGTGACCAACCAGGTTATTCTCGCGGCCGTATGCACGAATGCGGTGGTGGTGCTCGACTTCGATCCGTCGAGCA
>SCTL01000817.1 GCA_004297495.1 Verrucomicrobiota bacterium | reverse complement strand
CGTTGATCATGGGGTTTTCGATGTTGCTGGCGAACGTGATCTTGAATTTTCCGTCGGTCACCTCCACCGGCACTGATTCGACATAGGCGCGATTCGGACCGCCCGCTTTGGCCCACACATCGAAATTCTTGAACTCATGTCCCTGGACATTGAACGCAAACACCCGCTCGCCCGGACCCGAGATGCCGTCGAAGGTCTCGGCGAAGTGCAGCTTGGCGAGGTATTTGCCGTTCGGAACGTCGCACGCGAAGGAGTCCATCGCGTAATGCTCCGAGAGATAAAGGCGGGAATCCTTCGTATTGGCGATGGTCGTGGACGGGTCGCGGTCAGTCACGTCGCCGCCGGCAAATCCCCGCTCCGCCTCCCACACGATGCCGTTGGTGTCGGTGAGTGGCGTGGACTGGCCGGCCTTGATCCGAATCGGCAGGAATGTTTCTTGAGATGAAGTGGCGGCGGGCCGACGATCTTTGCTGGCGGTGGCCGCTTCGTCCGCGAGGACGGTCGTGACAAAACCACCCGCGAGCAGTGTGCAGGCGAAGAGGCGCGAAATTTTGGATTTGTTCATGTTCATGTAAGTATGCCTCTTTTAGCGTATCGGCCGATTGTTGGAGAGTCATCAAAACTAACGAACCGAACCTGGCGGTTGTCGCAAATCTGTTGAGAGGACCGGCTGGCCTAACGCTCCGCCGTCAGCACGCCTGACTCGGCGGCGAACACGCCGTAGCTGTGCGGCGGCAGGGAGATTTTGAATGCGCTGCACGCTTCCTCCGGAGTGCGATTTCGCCCGCGCCGGGGCTCAGGCTCGCTCACCGCAATCACCTCGCCGGTGACCACGTTGCGCAGCTTCGCAAACTTTGCTGCCACCTTGACGACGACGTCCGTGGCTTCATGCCGATACGACTGCGCGATGAAAGTGTTGTTGTCGTAGGCGAAGAGCGCCACCTGGCTCGGGCCGTCCACGCGCACGGGAAAATCCTTCAACAGGAAGTTCTTGAGTTCGCTCGTGACGGCGGGCGGCAGGCGGTAAAGGTCGTTGAAATTGTCCGGCATCGTCCAGACGTAGAGCACGCCCTTGCCGTAACGCTCCATCAAGAGCAGGGGATAGCCGCGGCCGTTCGCCAGCGCGCGGATGACGGGCCACGCGTCGTTTGTGAGGAAGCGAATGTCTGGGAGCAAAATGTCGCCATCCGCCACGCTGCCGAGCGATGAACCGTCGCCCGCGCCAAATCCGCCGATGAACTCGCGGGCCTTCACCTTGCGGTCCGTGTATCGCAACTCAACGATGTCCTCGATACCCCTTCCTTGCAGCGCCCGCAGCAGGCCGGACGTGATGATGACGGATTTTCCCGCGCGCAACTGGCCTTTGATCTTCGCCACGATCTCCGGATCGAAGCCCGCCGCTTCGGTGAGCAGCACGGTGCTGGCGTTTGTCGGGAACGTCGGTTGCAAATCAATCGGAATACCGATCATGCCAAAATAGTTGTGGAGGAAATCCTCGCCCCACGCGTGCGCCGGCCGATAGCTCGCGATGCCGATGGGCTGGCCGAGTTTGCCGAGGAACGCGTCCACCTGCTCGAGCGAATAGCCGGCTGCGCGGGCGATGGTGGGCTCGGGCAAGCTGGCGGGCGCGTTGGCTTTCCACGTCTCGCGGAGTGCGGCGAGGTTGAAGCTCGTGGGCAATTTCTCCCACGCCGCGCGGTCGCCGGGCACGATGGGCCGCGTCAGCGCCGACCACTCGAACAGCGTGATCTCCGGCGCTTTCGCGAACAGCGTGTCCCAAAGCTGCTCGGCGTAGCGGTCCACGTAGCGGATACTGAACGTGTCCACCCAGCCGCCGCCATTGCCGCCGGGCT
>SCTL01000816.1 GCA_004297495.1 Verrucomicrobiota bacterium | reverse complement strand
ATTCACCGCCACCACGGATGCGCCGACGATTTGCAATCTGACACAGCACACTTATTTCAATCTGGCCGACGCGGGCGCGAGCAACATTTTAGATCACGAGCTGCAAATCTTCGCGGACAAGTTCACGCCAGTGACAGCGGACTTGATCCCCACCGGCGAGTTGCGCCCGTTGCGTGGCTCGCCGCTGGACTTCTCTACGCCGACAAAGATCGGGGTGCGCATCAATGCCGACGACGAGCAACTTAAGAACTGCCGCGGCTACGACCACAACTACGTGCTGGGCGTTCCGGGCAAGCTGAAGCTCGCCGCGCGAGCATTCGACGCCGTGAGCGGACGCGTGCTGGAGACCGAGACGACCGCGCCGGGCGTGCAGTTTTACGCGGGCAACTTTCTGGACGGCAGCATCACCGGCAAGGCCGGGCACGTTTTCAAGTTCCGCCATGGATTCTGCCTTGAGCCGCAGCATTTTCCCGATTCGCCGAATCAGCCGAACTTCCCCTCCGTGGTGCTCCGGCCCGGCGAGACTTATCAGAATACGATTGTCTATCGCTTCTCCGTCCGTTAAACCAACTCCCATCCAACATGAAACTTAACAAATTCATTCTCACCTTCAGCACGATCTGCGTAGCGCTGGCGCTCGCGAACTCAGTCCTCGCGCAAACCGCGCCGGCCAAGAAAAAACTCAAGCTCGCGTTCGTCTCGAACAACGCGGCGAACTTCTGGACCATCGCGCGTCGTGGTACGGAGGAGGCCCAGAAAAATCTCGGCAACGTGGACGTGATGTTCCGCATCCCCTCGACCGGCAGCGCGGCGGAGCAGCAGCAATTGCTCGACGATCTGCTCGCGGCGGGCGTGGACGGCATCGCGGTAAGTCCGGTTGATCCCGCGAACCAGACCGAGGCGCTGGATCAGATCGCGAAAAAGACTTTGCTCATCACGCATGACAGTGACGCGCCGACCAGCAAGCGCGTTTGTTATATTGGCACGGACAACTTCGCGGCCGGCGTAGAGGCCGGCAAACTGATCAAGGAAGCGCTGCCCAAGGGCGGCAAGATCATGGTGTTCGTCGGCAAGAGCGACGCGCAAAACGCGGCGGACCGTTTCGGCGGCATCAAGAAGGAGCTCGAAGGCTCGAACGTGAAGATCATTGATATCCGCACCGACGACACCGACACCGTGCGCGCGCAAAAGAACGCCGAAGACACGTTGGTGAAGTATCCTGACGTGGCGTGCCTCGTCGGACTCTGGAGCTACAACGGCCCGGCGATTCTGAATGCCGTGAAGGACGGCGGCAAGGCGGGCAAGGTGAAGATCGTTTGTTTCGACGAGGAAGCTGACGTGCTCAACGGCATTGCCGAGGGCGTCATCTAC
>SCTL01000815.1 GCA_004297495.1 Verrucomicrobiota bacterium | reverse complement strand
GCGCGGTCGAGCAACTGGTAAGTGACCAACCTGCCCCGGCCCTTGACGCGCAGAATTCTTCCCGGCTTGAACCGGAATTTGTTCTTCAACAATTTCCTCGTGGCACTCGTGACCAGAATTCCCCCCGTCGGCGCGCAACTTTCCATCCGGCTAGCGAGATTCACCGTGTCGCCCCAAAGATCGTAGGCGAATTTTTTCCGCCCAATCACTCCGGCCACCACCGGCCCGCTGTGAATGCCCACGCGCATTTGAAACGGCCCGCCCGCCGCGCGGCGGGTGGCGACTTCGCGTTGCATGTCCAGCGCCAGCGCCGCCACAGCCTCCGCATGATCGGCGCGCGGCACGGGCACGCCGCCCGCCACCATGTAGCCATCGCCAATCATCTTGATCTTTTCCAGACCGTGCCGCTCGCAGAGTTCGTCGAACGCGGAAAAAATATCATTGAGTTGGCCGACCAGTTCCGTCGGCGGTGTGTGACTGGAAAATTTTGTGAACCCAACAAAGTCCGTGAACAGCACCGTTACCTCCGCGAATCCATCGGCGATGACCGCCTCGCCCTGTTTCAGCCGCTCGGCGATCGGCTGCGGCAGAATGTTCAGCAGCAGCCGCTGGGAAATTTCCTGCTCGGCTTGCAATCGCTGGGTGAACGCCGCTTCCTGATCGTGCAATCGTTTCTTCGCCAGCGACGCGTCAATGCGCGCCATCAGCAAGGTCGGATTGAACGGCTTCGGCAGAAAATCATCCGCGCCCGACTGGATGCAATTCACGACCGTGTCCGCCTGATCCGTCGAGGAAAGCATGACCACCGGGATGTGCTGCGTGGCGGGATTCGCTTTGAGCCGCTGCAAAACTTCCACGCCGTTCAACCCGGGCATCATGATGTCGAGCAGGATCAAGTCCACCGCGCGACCGGCAACGAACTCAAGCGCACGTTCGCCGTTCTCGGCGAGTTCCACGGAGTAACCCAGCTTCGACAACCGGCGGGACAGCATCTCACGATTCTCCTCCAAGTCGTCCACCACCAGAATCACGCCGCCCGTGCGCGACGGTTTCACCGCCGCCGCTTTCATCCGCACGGGCGACCAATCAATCACCGGCGGCAGGACGCGGAAGAAAGCCGTGTCGCTCTCGCCGGCCGGCGCGACGAGATTCGACAGCGCCGACTGAGCGGATTCGAGCGCATGACGAGCCGCGCCCGCAATGCGCGCGAGGTCGTCTTGAAAAACGGCGTCGCCGTCCGCGCCCGGCAACTGCGCGATGCGTTGCGTGGCGGAAATGATTTCGCCCGCTGACTTGGTGATGAGACTTTGCAGCGCGCTCACGCTCGCCGGCACGGTTTTGATTTTGCGCGCGTCGAGCGTGGCGTTCACCTGGGTTGTGACGCGATTCGCAGCGCGCACGATGAGTTCAAGATCGCTCCTCGCCGCCGCACGACCGGATTCCTGCGCGTCCTCCAGCAACAAATCGGCAAACCCGAGCACGTGGCCGATGGAATTCCGCAAGTCGTGCCGGACTTTGGAGACACTCAGGCCAAACGGTGAGGTTTCATCCGCCTCGGCCGCGACGGGAATTTTCCTGGCACGCGCGGATCGCTTCATGGCGGCGGGCTTTGACGCGCAAGGAAGTTTTCGATCTTCTCAAACAAGCGCGGGAAATCAAACGGTTTGGTCTCGTAATCATCGCAGCCGGCGGCGCGGGATTTTTCCTCATCGCCCTGCATCGCGTGCGCGGTGACGGCGATGACCGGGATGTGTTTCAACTGCGGATCGGACTTGAG
>SCTL01000814.1 GCA_004297495.1 Verrucomicrobiota bacterium | reverse complement strand
CTCGCTGCACAAGCGCGTTACCGAGGTTGATTCGTGGCGAAGGATACTCCGGGTCCAGACGCACCGCCTGCTCGAAGCGCGCGATGGCGGCGTCCAGCAGGCCCTTTTCCGCCAGCGCACGACCGAGGTTGTGGCAGGCTACGGCGTAATCCGGTTGCGCCGCGAGCGCGGCTTCAAAGTGCGGGATGGCTTCGTCCGTGCGACCGCTGCGCATGAGCAGAGTGCCCAGATTATTGTGGGCGAGACTGGAACCAGGATTCCGCGCCAGGGTCGCGCGCCACAACGTTTCCGCGTCCCGATACATGCCGCACTGCCGCCAGGTGAGCGTGGCGAGCAACGCGATGATGCCGGCCGCGCCAAAGATTTGCAGCCAGCGCCCGCGGCGGCCCCATCGCTCGCAAAAGAACTTCCAGACAGCAGCTGCCAGTGCAAGCGGACCGATGCAGGCGACATATTGGTAATGATCGGCCACGAAAGTGTAGCGAAACGTGTAAAGCATCACGAATCCGAGAAGTGGAGAGAGCGTTGCCACGAAGAAAATCGCCGCCACTGCCAGTCCGCGCCCCATGCGTCGGCGCAGCGCGCAGATGAAGGCGGCGGCGAGCACGCCCGCGACCAGCCAGAGCCAAGCCGAGAGAGCGCTGGTTTGAATTGTCCACTTCGGATAGCTGAAAATGAGATTCGCGGGCCAAAGCAGTTTGCCGAGATAAAACCACATCGCGCGGCTGGCGAGCAGGACGCGCTCGACGAGGCCGAGGTGAAATAGTTTTCCCTCCGTGCCCTGATGAAAGCGTTCCCACCAGATCGTGACGAGGCCCATCAACAGGCCCGCCGCAAAGAACGGCGCGACTTGAATCCAGCGCTGCCGGTGAATGGGTTTGCGCTCCCACCAACACACCAGCAACAGCGCAATCGTCAGCGTGCAGGCCGTCGTCTTGGCGAACAGCGCCAGCGCAAAGTAAATCAGCGCGCGGGTGTAATTCCGCCAGCCGCCGGTTTGGTCGCGCAGGAAACTGAGCCACGCGTGCAAGGCCAGCAGTGAAAAAAGCAGCGAGAGAAGATTTTTTTGCTCGGCAATCCACGCGACCGTTTCGACCTGCACCGGATGGAGCGCGAAAAGCGCCGCAGCGAACCCGGCGGCGGGCACAGCGAGACGCTCCAGAAATTTCCAGAGCAACCCGGCGTTGACCGCGTGCAGCAGCAGGTTGGTCCAGTGATAACCCGCGGCGTCCAGTCCCCAGAACCCGTGCTCCACGCGCAGCAGCGAGTAAGTCAGCGGAAAATATTGCGACGGCGAATCGAACGAAAACCAGATGCGCCACCAGCCGTCCGGCGACGTGAGCAGCGGGTTGTGGGTGACGTAACGATCGTCGTCCCAGATGAACCCGGCGTTCCCGGCTGGCTGAAACGCGATGAAGACTCCCGCCACGAGCAGGCATGCCGGCCACCAGCGCCGGAGCAGGCCAAACTTTGGTGGTTGGGTTGATGGGGTCGTCATGGCGGCGCAGCTCAGGTGTCAATGCGGCGAACGGCAAGAATCTGAGGGCGTGGGAAACCGATTTCAAGTCCGGCGACATTTGGAGGCTGCAGCCAGTAAAGTCGTTTTGACCTTTCGCCGGCGCTAATCCACAATCCACGTTTGAATGCGGCGGTGAATCACTAACTTAGCAATCGCCGCGTCACATCAACAATGAACTGAAATGGGAAATGGAATGAAAAGAGGCAGGTTGGGAATATTGGTCGGTGGCGGTCCGGCACCCGGATTGAACGGCGTGATCTCGGCGGCAACCATCGAGGGCATCAATCAGGGTTTTGAAGTCGTCGGCTTTCGCGACGGCTTCAAGTGGCTCGCGGCGGGCGATCTCCAGCATTACACGCAGCTCACCATCGCGGACGTGAAGGACATCCACCTCAAAGGCGGCTCGATCCTCGGCACGGCGCGAACGAATCCAGCGAAGTCCGAGACGAGCATGCACAACGTGCTCGACGTGTTGAACAAGCTTGACGTCACCGCGCTCGTCACCATCGGCGGCGATGACACGGCGTTTTCCGCCAGCGCGGTCTATCGCAAGGCCGGCGGTAAGATCCGAGTGGCGCATGTGCCCAAGACGATTGACAACGACCTCCCACTGCCCGGCTCGACGCCGACGTTTGGTTTCGAGACTGCGCGGCATTACGGCGTGCAAATTCTCCGCAACCTCACCGAGGACGCGCGCACGACGTCGCGCTGGTACATCATCATCAGCATGGGCCGCGCGGCGGGCCATCTCGCGCTCGGCATCGGCAAGGCCGGCGCGGCATCGCTCACGATCATCCCCGAGGAATTCCGCGATCAACCCGTCACCGCTGAAGGCGTGGCCGATCTCATCATCGGGGCGATCATCAAGCGGCGCGCGGAAGGCTCGGTTTATGGTGTCGCGGTGCTCGCGGAAGGATTGATCGAATCCATGGGCGAGAAAGGTTTGGTCAGCGCCGTTCCTGGCGGCAACCTCGAACGTTACGGCAAAGTCATCCGCGACGACCACGGTCACTTGAGGCTCGGCGAAATCGAGTTCGGTCGTTTGATGAAGGACCTCGTCACCACGCGCCTAGAAGAACTCGGCATCAAGATGACGATGATTGACAAGGACCTCGGCTACGAGCTGCGCTGCGCCGACCCGATTCCGTTCGACGCCGAATACACGCGCGATCTCGGCTACGGCGCGGTGAAATTCATCCTGTCGCCCGACGCCGGCAAGTTCGGCGCGGTCATCAGCTTCGTGGACGGCAAGTTGAATCCGCTCCAGTTCGAGCACATGCTCAATCCCAAGACCGGTCGCTTCACCGTGCGCAAGGTCAACGTGGACGGCGAAACCTACGAGTGCGCCTGTCACTACATGATCCGGCTGGAGAAGTCTGACTTCGAGGACATCTCGCAACTCGACAAGCTCGCCGCCACGGTGAAGATGACGCCCGAGCAATTCCGCAAACGCTTCGGCTACGTCGTGGGCTTGAAGTAAAGTAGTCACGCAACCCCGCACCATGAACCCGAGGAACGGAGCGCGGACGCCTCGTCCGCGCGTTTCCATCCCGGCGATTCGAGCGGACGAGGCGTCCGCGCTCCGTTCGCGCTGGAGTTCTGCGGGCAAGTTTCCACCGGCTCGCCGGAGGAATGATTGTTCACGAAGTGTGCCGCGCTGAATTACATGAAACCAATCACGCCCGCCGAACTGCCCGCCCATCTCGACGCCGCGTTGTGGCATCCTGCCGCCACGGCTGCGGACATTGAAGCGTTTTGCGCGCTTGCCCACCAACACAAGCTGCGCGCGGTCTGTGTGAACAGTGGGCGCGTGGCGCTCGCCGCCGCGCGGTTGGAGGAGTCGCCGGTGAAAACCGTGGCGTTCGTCGGCTTCCCGCTCGGCGCGGCGGATGCCGACGTGTTGCGCTATGAAACGGAAGTGGCCATTGATCTCGGCGCGCAGGAAATTGAACTCGTCTTCAATCTCGGCAAACTCCGCGATGGCGCGCACAAACAACTGTTGCGCGATTTGCGCGACGTCGTCGAAGCCGCGGAGGAACGGCCCGTCTGTGTGCTGCTCGAACCCGCGCGGCTCACGCGCGAGGAAATCCAGCTCGCGGCGAATATCTTCACTGAAGCCGGCGTGAACGGCGTCGCCATCGGCGCCGGTTTTCGACCGGACTCGCCGAATCCGACCGACGATCTGCGGACCTTGCGTGAGTTGCTAGACGGGAAGATTTTTCTCAAAGCCGCCGGCGACCTCCGCGATCGCAAACTCGCGGACGCGCTGTTCGAGGCAGGCGCGGAACGTCTCGGGACCACGAGTCCGGCCTTGTTGCTGGGCATGGCCGGCTAGGGCAGTTTCAAAAAATACAGTGGCCGGCTGTCTGGGAAGTCCGTCGCGTTCACCCTCACCCTGACCCTCTCCCGCTGGGAGAGGGAACAGATGTTGGCCGTCTCAAGTTTTTTGGACCGTGGTGCGCCAAATCCCGCGCCCAGACTTTCATGGCGACGGCGGAGGATACTCCCTCTCCCAGCGGGAGAGGGCTGGGGTGAGGGAGAACATTCCAAGCTGTCCATGTGGCTACGCTACAACTTAAACCGCGCTGAACGCGCCGGGAACTTTCAAGCGTTATCCATCACCGCCGCGAAGCGCAGCCCGCGCGTGCTCACGCGCAGTTCGGGAAAATCAAATTCGCGCATGACGGCTTCGTAAATCAACATGCCGGTCAGCAGCACGTCGGCGCGCTCCTTGGGGATGCCGGGAATTTTGCGCCGCTCCGCCAGCGGCACGCTCCACAACCGTTCGCACCAGCCGCTGACTTGCTTCATCGAAAGCCGCGTGGCTTCGATCCGCTCGCGGTCGTAGTCATCCATTTTATTTTCGATCCGCGCCAGCACGCTCGCCGTACCGCCCACGCCCACGAGCCGGACGGCGTGATGCTGCGCATGTTTTTTGACTTCGCGCTTCAACGCCGGTTCGAGCATCGGTCGGACTTCCTCGTAGAGATAATTCCAGAGCCAGCTTCGCCCGGCGGACAAGTCCTCGGGCTCAGGCGGATCGCCGTGTGGCACGCGCTCCATCAACCGCACCGCGCCCAGCCGGTAGCTGTGACGGAAATTTAGTTCGTCACGCTGGCCGAGAATGAACTCCGTGCTCCCGCCGCCCACGTCGAGCAGCAGCACCGGCTCGCGCGACAGTTTGGGATTACTCATTGCGCCGCGAAACGCCCACTCCGCCTCCTGCTCACCGGAAATCACTTCCAGCCTCAACCCGCACGCCTTTTGCACAGCGGCGATCAGGTCACCGGGATTCTCCGCGTCGCGCGCCGCGCTGGTGGCGATGACGCGAACGTCCCGCGCGCCGATTTTTTTTGCGGCTTTGAAAAATTCTCCCACCGCCAGCGCCGTCTGGGCGATGGCGACGGGTTGCAGCCGGTGCGTTTCGTAGAAGCCCTTGCCGAGTCGCGTTTGTTTCCCGTCCTCCAGCACCGGCTCGACGCTGCGCCCGTTCACCTCGGCGACGAGGAGTTTCACGGAGTTGGTGCCGACATCAATGACGGCGCGGCGCACGTTCGACATGGCGGCATTAGAACAATCCGCGCGCGAAGGCCCAAGTTAATTTGCGGTGACAAATCGCGGGCGCGCGGGCGTCCCGCCCGCAGCGCTTGAAATGGTCAAGCGGCCACGCAGACTTCTGGCCGCGTTCACAAGTGAATCCGCTGCGACCGGGACGGTCGCGCGCCGCGCGCGCGCTCCTGTCAACCCGGCCTCAGTCTCCTGCATTTCTGACAAACGCAACTGGCAGTCGGCATTTGGATTTGGCAGACTCGCCCCGACGCGGTAAATCCTCTTCACAGACGGCGTATGAAAAAAATCAAACGCATCGGCATCATCACGGCGGGCGGCGACAGTCCGGGCCTCAACGCGGCCATTCGCGGCGTCGGCAAGGCGGCGCTCAGTCACGGCGACATGGAGATCGTGGCGTTTCGCGACGGCTATCGCGGGCTGGCCGAGGATTTGCGCATGAGGTTGGATAAAAAGGCGCTCGCCGGAATTCTCACCGTCGGCGGCACGATCCTCGGCACGAGCCGCGACAAACCGCATCGCATGGAAATCAACGGCGAGCTGCGCGACATGACCGACGCGATTGCGGCGACTTACAAGCGCCACAAACTTCACGCGCTCGTCTGCATCGGCGGCGGCGGCACGCACAAGAACGCGCTGCGATTGATGGAAAAGGGCCTCAACATCATCACGCTGCCCAAGACGATTGATAACGATGTCGCGCTGACCGACTCGACCATCGGCTTCGACACCGCGCTGGGCATCGCGACCGAGGCGATTGATCGGCTGCACAGCACGGCCCACAGCCATCATCGCATCGTCATCGCGGAGATCATGGGCCATCGCGCCGGCTGGCTGGCGTTGGGCGCGGGCATCGCGGGTGGCGCGGACGTGATCTTGATTCCAGAAATTCCCTACGACGTGAGAAAAATTGCCTCGGCCATCCGGCGCCGCAGCCAGCACGGAACGAATTTCAGCATCGTGGCCGTGGCCGAGGGCGCGATGCCGGTCGAAGACGCGGCGGAATTCGCGGCGGCGAAGCGGCGCAAGGACAACGCCAAAACGCGCGATGCGAAGAAACGCGCCAAGGCGGAATTGGCCGCGCTCGACGCCCGGCACGCCGGAAGCACGATGCGGCTGGCGAAGCATCTGGAGGAACTCACGCATCTCGAAGCGCGCGTGTCCATTCTTGGCTACGTGCAACGCGGCGGCACGCCCTCCGCCGGTGATCGTCTGCTGGCGACGCGGCTGGGCACCAAATGCGTTGAGCTGATCCAGGAGGGAGTTTTCGGCGTGATGGTCGCCGCGCGCGGCGAAGACACGAAGCCCGTGCCGATTGCCGAGGTCGCGGGAAATTTGAAAACTGTTCCGACCGATCATTCGTGGATCGAAAGCGCCCGGCGCGTGGGGACGAGTTTCGGGAATTGAGCCCAGCGCGCTTCGTCACGGAATCGTAACTTGAGGGCGCACCTTCGTAACCT
>SCTL01000813.1 GCA_004297495.1 Verrucomicrobiota bacterium | reverse complement strand
CCTTGAGGAAATGCCGCGCCAGCCCAAGATCAATCCGCCAGCGCCGCTGCATCGCCGGCGGCACGAGTTCATATTGCGCCTTCACGCCTTCCTTGATTTGTTGCCGCAACAATTTCAAATCAAGCTGCGTAACCTGGGTTTTCTCCAGCCGCTCCTTCAGGAAAGCTTCGCTCTGGCTCTCAATCTCCTTCGCCACGCTGGCTTCCTTCGCCGAACCGCGCGACACCAAAACTTCATTGCGCAGGATACGCTGTTCCTCCGCCGGCAATTTCGTCGAGCGATAGAGCAACAATCCATAAACGCTCGCGCCGGAGATCGCCAGCAACGCCGCGTTGAGCGAGAGCAGCCCGAGCCATTTGCCCAGCCAGATTTGCCAGCGCGCGACCGGCTTGGTGACGACCATTTGAATCTGGCACTCCTCGATGTCGCGCGCCAAAGTTCCGCACGCCAGCCAGAGCGTGGAAATCCCGAGCAACGCCGTGATGACGCTCAACGTGTACGTCAACACGATCTGCGTGAACCCGCGCGCCGTGCCGTCGTCCTTGATGAGCAACGGCAACCCCACGACCGCCGCCAGCAGCAACATCGTCACGACGAGGAACAACCGGTAGCGGAACGCGGCTTTCCACGTCAACCAGGCGATGGCGAGAAGTCGTTGCATTGTTAGTCAGGAGCGCATTCGTCGCATAAGACGCATTCGTCCTATCTCTTCCCACCCAGCAGTGAAGAAAGCTTCTCGTCCGCTTTCGACAAATCCACCGACTTTTCCTGTGCTGCCGGCTCGGGCTTGCTCGGCGCGGGTGTCGGTTCGGTTTTGGTAAGCGCTTCCAGTTTCCTCTCGTCCATGCTGGGCTTGCTCTCCACAACCGGCGCAGTCGCAGCGGGCGCAGCCTGTGGCAACGTGAGTTTCTCCAAAACTTTTTCCGCAGCCGGCTTGGCTTCCATGCCGCCACGCAAATACTCCGCCACGCGCGCGCCGGATTGCGCGCCGCTGGTTTCCTGCGCCGCGCGCTTCGCCTTCTCGACCACTTCGAGGAAGTAGCTCTCCAGATTTTGCGTCGGATTGTCCACGCGCACTTCGCCGGTCGCGGCGTCCTTGCGGATGATTTCCAACACGCGCTCCATCGTCTCGCGCGGCAACACCGGCGTCGTGATGCGCAGCGTGTCCGGCTTGGCGAGCAATTCCTGCAACGTGCCGATAGCCTGAACTTTTCCGCCGTAATAAATCACCACGCGGTCGCACACATCTTCGACATCGGAAAGCAAATGACTGCTCAAGATCACCGTCTTGCCACGCCGCGCCAGCGCGAGAATCAAATTCTTGATCTCGCGGCAGCCGATGGGATCGAGGCCGGAAGTCGGTTCATCGAGGATGACGAGATCGGGATCGTTGATGAGCGCCTGCGCGAGCCCGATGCGCCGCTGCATGCCTTTGGAAAACTCACCGACAGCGCGCGTGCGTGTCTGGCTTAGGCCGACCATCTCCAGCAATTGCTCGGCGCGATTGTCGCGATCTTTTTTATCGAGCTGAAAGAGGTTACCGAAAAAATCCAGCGTCTCGCGCGAGTTGAGGTAGCGGTAGAGATACGATTCCTCCGGCAGATAGCCGATGCGCGACTTCGTCTGCACGTGCCGCGGCGAATGACCGAAGACCTCGATGTGCCCCTTGGTCGGATAAAGCAGCCCGAGCAGCATCTTCACCGTGGTGGACTTGCCCGAGCCGTTCGGCCCGAGCAGACCGAACACCTCGCCGCGCTTCACGTCGAAATCCACGTCATCCACCGCGCGCGCCTTGGGCCGTCCCCAGAAATCCTTGAACACCTTCGTCAACCCGCGCACGGAGACGATGACTTCGCCGTCCGATTGCGGATTGCGGATTGCGGATTGCGGATTGGGTTCAACTGCTGTCATGTGAAAATTCCTAGTCGTTCGCGTATTTGCGAAACAGTTCCGCCAAATCTGTCTTGGATTTCTTTTTCTCGGCCACGTCAATCATTGCCGTGTAAAGCTCCCAAGTGGCAGGCTGAACATAAACGCCGTTGCGCGCGAGAAAGACCAAAGAAGAAGCGACCGCAGTTCGCTTGTTGCCATCAATGAACGCCTGCGATTCCGCGAGGTGAAATGCGTAGCTGGCCGCGACCTCAAACAAGTCTCCGTTCGCGTAATAAAAAGTGTTCTTGGCCGAAGCCAGAGCCGATTCGACCACTCCCGGATCGCGCGTGCCGTCGCTGCCACCATGCTCGGCCAGACTTCGGGCATGAATGCGGAGAACTTCATCGAGCGTCAGGAAAATTGGCTCGTTCACTTGGCCAGCGCGCTCAAGAGTTCGCGGTTTTCGCGGAAGACCACGTCGCAGGCTTCCTCGAAGGAAAGTTTTTTTCCAAGCCACGGTTTCGAGTTTGCGCCCTGACCGCCGACCACTTTCTTGGTCAAGAGAACAAAAAGTTCCTGCTGCTCCTTCTCGGGCAACGCTTCGATTTGCTGCATGATTTCAGTGGCGCTCATATCATCAAGTTAGCCATTCCGCGCAGTGCCAGCAAGTCCGCGCACGGAGACGATGACTTCGCCGTTCGATTGCGGATTGCGGATTGCGGATTGCGGATTTAATTCGGCGACGGGCATGAACTAGCCTTTGTTTGGAACTGTCAGGATGGTGAAAAGCATGAAGCAATAGAGTAGGCAAGCAAGGATGCCTAAACGCCGATTCAACCTTGTTCCTTCCCGTATAGCGGAGATTGCCAAAACTGGAGGCAGGGCAGCAAAACAGAACCAGATTGCCATTCTACGCCCAATCTCTGCTGTGATCTGTTGGTCAATCGTGGGAAAGGCATAACCATACGCACACATACAACCGAGCGTCAGCACACACGCAGCGATTCCGTTCCATTTCCGAGTTTCCAGCACGAGTTGCACAGATGGTTTCAAGTTACGCCATCTCCGGCACAAGCTTGCCCGGTTGCGCGCCGCTATCGCTCTTCGGCGCGGCGGGTTCGGGATGATAATGCTCCAGTTCCTCGCCTTTGCGCACGAGGCGGGCGCTGTTGAAAATCACGATCAGCGATCCCACGTTGTGCAACAGCGCCGCGACAATCGGGCCGATGTAGCCCATCGCCGTCGCCGTCAGGCCGGCGATGATGAAGAACACGCCGAAGAGAAAATTCTGGTTGATGACCGCGCGCGTGCTTTGCGAGAGCTTCACCAGGAACGGCAGCCGGCGCAGGTCGTTGTTCATGAGCGCAATCGTCGCGCTGTGGATCGCCACCTCGCTGCCCGCCGCGCCCATCGCGATGCCGATGTCGCCCGCCGCCAGCGCCGGCGCGTCGTTCACGCCATCGCCGATGACCGCGACCTTGTATCCCTTCGCTTTCACGGCGCGCACGAACTCGACCTTGTTCTGCGGCAGGCAATCGCCCTTCGCCTCTTCGCAACCGATCTCCGCCGCGACGCGCGTGGCGACAGGCTGGCGATCGCCG
>SCTL01000812.1 GCA_004297495.1 Verrucomicrobiota bacterium | reverse complement strand
AGCGGATCGGCGGGATACTGCGCCACGAGATTCGTGAAGAACGTCAGGGCGTTCGTCCCGTCACCGCGGCGCGCGCTGGCCATGGCCCGATAAAACTCGACCTTGGGCCGGAGCGCGTTGGTCGGGTTCTGCTGCAACCACTGTTCGTAACGCGCCAGGGCCGCCGGCACGTCGCCGGATTGCTCCTCGGTGCGCGCAATGGCCAGTTCCACCTGCGGCCGATATTCGGACAACGAAAAGCTTTGGAGGAACTGCTCATAAAGCTCGCGCGCGTTTTTGGGCTGAGCTAGATCAGTGTAGCCCTGCCCCACTTGCAGCAACGCCTGCTCCGCCATCGCGCCCTGCGGATTCGACGCGAGAACGAGCTTCATACCGCGCTCCGCGCACGCCATGTCTTTCAACTCCCGGCACGCGCGAACCAGTTGCGACGCCGCAAAATCTCCGATCGCCTCCCTCGCCGCCGGCACGCGCTCCGCCGTTCCAATCGCACTCAAATACCATTCGCGCGCTTCGGCAAAATTTCCGCGCGCAAAACACACATCGCCCGCCTTCAACTGCGCGATCGCCAGTTCGGCGGATGGCCCGAGCAATTCCGTCGCGCGCTTGAACGCGGCGAGGCTTTCTTCGCCGCGATTGCCGAGATACCAGAGACACCAACCGCGATCCAGATACGCCTGGCCCAGATACGGACTGTTCGTCGCTGACGTGATCAACCGATTGAACGCGGCCAGACCTTTCTCCAAAAAATTCGTCGTCGCGGCTTTCGCTTCCGGCGTATTGGTGGAAATCGCGGCGAGGAAACGCGTGAGTTGCAGTTCGCCAATCGCCAGCGTCGCCACGTCCGCGTTGGTCGAGTCAGGAAAGCGCCGGGAAAATTTTTCCAACATCTGCTCGGCGAGTTCGTATTGTCCCTGGGCCAGCGTGATCGCCACCGATTTGGCCAACGCCTCCCGCTGACGCTCCGGCGGCACGTCCGCCGCCAGGTTGCGACCGTAGGCTGCCATGGCCTCATCCCGTTTTCCCTCGCGCTCAAAAACCTGCGCCAGCAACGCGGCGCTCTCGGCCGCAAAATCACTTCGCCCGGCGGCCTTCGCCAGTGCATCCAGTTCACGGCCCAGTTTCTCCGCGTCTGGAAGCTGACCCGCGCTCAACGCAATTCGCGTCCGCAGTTGCTGGCGTTGCCACGCGAGTTCGGGGTCGAGCCAGCGGCCTTCCAACGAACGCAAGGTTTCCCCCGCCGCGCCCGCGTCGTTCTGCGACAAGCGCGCCTCGCCCAGCAAAAGCAATCCGCGCGTGACCAGCGGGTTCTCCGGTTCATTCTTCGCCGCCGATTGAAAAACGCCGCCCGTCGCGCCCAACATTTCGCCCACGCGCGGCCACTGTCCGAGCCGCGCCCGCGCCGCCGCTTCCGCCACGCTCGCTTCGAGCCGCAGCACGGCGTTGGTTTCGTCGCGGCCCAATTCGCTGAAGCAATTCGCGGCACCGCCGTAATCACCGCTCTCGAAGCGCGCTTGCCCGATCCAGTAGAGATAACGTCCCGCAAACTGACCGGCGCGACTGCGATTGTCTTGCAACAAGGAAATCGTCTCGGCGAATTGTTTTTGCGCGAACCGCGCGCGGGCTTGAAGCAGCAACGCTTCGGCGACGCGTTCAGACTTGGGATAGGCTTCCGCGAACCGGGCAAACTCGCTTTCCGCTCTCGGCCATTGGGCATCTTGAAACGCTTTAAGCGCTGAGCTGAACGCGCGATTCTCCGCGCCCGAAGCTGCGATGATTTCGCGACCGCCGAGGCAGAGCAAAGCAACGGTCAGAATGATTCGCAGCCGGTTGGCCATACGCGGGAACTGTAACGGAGTCACCGCACAGGCGAAAAGCCAAATGCACGCCCACTACTTGCCGAGAACCGGAAGAACGCTGCGCAGATATTTCCCGGTAAAACTTTCCTCGCAACGC
>SCTL01000073.1 GCA_004297495.1 Verrucomicrobiota bacterium | reverse complement strand
GAAAAATCCTTGAAGCTGCTCTCCGACCGTTCGCGGGTGGCGTTTGTGCCGATGGAGAAGTACGACATAGACATTGAACTGGCGCGCACGTTCCCGGCGCAAACGTGCCAGCGCTGGTGCGTGATGCCGTTCGACAAGATGAGCAAATCCATTTTGGTGGCGACGGCGAATCCGTTCAATCAGCAGGCGGCCAAAGAACTCTCGCAGGCGACGGCGTTCCGGTTGCTCTGGTATCTGGTGCCGCCCGCCGACCTCGTCAAAAACATCCGCAAAGCCTTTCGCTGAACCATGCCTCCCGTCAAAACATTTGGTGAACGCATCGCCGACGCCCTCGTCGAGGACAGTCTGCTCTCGCCCAAGCAGGTCGAGGAACTCGTCGAGCAACAGAAGAAAGAGGGCACGCGCTTCATCAAGCTCGTGCTCGACAAGTCGCTGGTGAGCGAGCAGGACCTGATCGTCTCGATCGGTCGCGTGCTCAACGTGCCGCCGATCAACCTGCAACGCATCGCCATCCCCGTCGAAGTCGCCGATCTGCTGCCCCGCGAGGTCGCGCACAATCACAAGGTCGTCCCCGTCTCGCGCCTCGAGAACAAGTTGTTCCTCGCCATGGCCGACCCGCTGAACGTGCTGGCCATTGACGACGTCAAGCGCATCACCAAGCTCGAAGTCGCTGCGCTCATTGCCTCCGAAAAATCCATCGGCGACAAACTCAACAACCTCGACTCCGCCAAAAGCGGCAGCATGGAGGACATCATCGAGGCCGCGGCGGGAAAAGTCGCCGGTGAAGACAGCGAGTCCATCGAGCAGGTCAAGGAGAACGTCGAGGAAGTGAACCTCGACCAGCTCGCTGCCTCCTCCGAGGAAGCGCCCGTCATCAAGCTCGCGAATCTCGTGCTGGTGCAGGCCATCAAAGACCGCGCCAGTGACGTTCACGTCGAACCGTTTGAAAAAAATCTCCGCCTGCGCTATCGCATTGATGGCGTGCTGGTGGACGCCACGCCGCCGCCGAAGGCCATGCAACTCGCGCTGGCCTCGCGTTTCAAGATCATGTCCAGCCTCGATATCGCCGAGCGCCGCCTGCCGCAGGACGGACGCATGCGCGTGCGCGTCGGCGGCAAGGATTACGATTTGCGCGTCTCCATCATGCCCACGGTGCACGGCGAAAAGATCGTGCTCCGCGTGCTCGACAAGTCGAATCTCTCCGCGAGCATTGACAAGCTGGGGCTCGATCCGGACACGTTCCAGCAATTCAAGTCCGCCGTGGACGCGCCGCATGGGTTGATTCTCGTGACCGGCCCGACCGGTTCGGGCAAGACCACGACGCTTTATTCCGCGCTCAACGAACTCAACAACCCGATCTACAACATCATCACGGTTGAAGACCCGGTCGAGTTCCAGATTCCCGGCATCAATCAGGTGCCGGTGAAAAAAGAAATCGGCCTCACCTTCGCCAACGCGCTCCGCTCCATCCTGCGCCAGGACCCGGACATCATCATGATCGGCGAAATCCGCGACACCGAGACGGCGGAAATCGCCATCGAAGCCGCGCTCACGGGCCATCAAGTGTTGAGCACGATGCACTGTAACGACGCCCCCGGCGCCATCGCGCGTCTCGACGACATGGGCATCGCGCCATTCCTCATTTCCTCGTCGGTCATTCTCTCGTGCGCGCAACGCCTGATGCGCCGCATTTGTTCGCACTGCAAAGAACCGGTGACGTATCCGCCCAAGATGTTCCAGGATTTGAATATTGATCCCGGACTTTTCGACGGCGTCACGCTCTATCGCGGTCGCGGGTGCGATCGTTGCAAGAACTCTGGTTACGCCGGACGCCTCGCGATCATCGAAGCCATGACGGTGAGCGATGAAATCCGCAAGCTCATCATCGCCCGCGGCAGCACGCGCGAAATGGCCAAGGTCGCCATCGGTCAGGGCATGAGAACGCTCCGCATGGTCGCGCTTGACCGCGCGCGCGAAGGCGTTTCCACGCTCGAACAAGTGCTGGTGCTGACGTCGGCGCATTGAAGCGTGGCGCGGGCGGGACGCCCGCGCGCCGACGGGAATTGCCTCGCACTGGCGTCTCAGTCTCATTCGTCCTATTCTGCCTCATGCTTGCGCTCGAAGCCGCCCGCGAAAAAATTCTCTCCGCCCTGCCAGGGCCGACCGCGGAAATCATCTCGTTGAACGAAGCCGACGGGCGCGTCCTTGCGGAAAACATTTCCTCTCCCGTTGACCTGCCGCATTTCGACAACTCCGCCGTGGACGGTTACGCCGTGCGCGCGGAAGATGTGCGAACGGCTTCCGCCACCGCGCCCAGTCGGCTGAAAGTAATCGGCAAAGTCGCCGCCGGAGAAAATTTCACTGGCCGATTGAATCCCAACGAGTCGGTCCGCCTCTTCACGGGTTCGCCGTTGCCCGCCGGAGCGGATGCCGTGGTCATGCAGGAAGACACGCGGCTGCCCGCGGAAGACCCCGCGTCCATACTGATCACGGATGCTGCTGCGCCGTGGGAAAACGTCCGGCTGCGCGGCGTGGATTTGAAAGTCGGCGAACTGGTCGCGGAAACCGGCACGCGACTGCACGCGCCGCTGCTCGGACTGCTCGCCGCCGTTGGCGTGGAGGAAGTTTCTGTCGCACGGCAGCCGACCGTGAGTCTGCTCGCCACCGGCTCGGAACTGGTCGAAGCCGGGCAACCGCTCGCGCCGGGAAAAATTCATGAGAGCAATCGCCTCATGCTCGCCCCGCTGGTCCGCGCCGCCGGCGCAAACG
>SCTL01000811.1 GCA_004297495.1 Verrucomicrobiota bacterium | reverse complement strand
CGCCGCCACTGCCGTCGCAATCCTCAATGGACTTTCGCGCAATTTCAAAGCGCAGTTCCCCGACTGGCACGGCGCGTTTGAAGGCGACGTGGATCATCGTCGTCTCTCGACCATCGTCGAGCGCGTCGGCGACCGTCTCGATGCGATGAAGAAATACACTGATCCACCGCTCGTTAGTTATGAGAAGGAAACGAACGTCAACACGATCATTTCACGCAGCGAGCGAACGGCGAGCGAGCCAGCGAAAGAGGCAAATCAGAAAGCGAAACCTGTTTCTTCCAGCGATCGGAGCGCGGCTGTGTCGCAGACCAGCCGCAGCGCTGCGGCTGATCCCGCTACGCGGGAAACAGCCGCGCTCCAATCAGCCACTGAATCAAAACCCGCCGCACCCAAAAAGGAATCCTACATGTCCAAAGTCTTCGCGTGGGTGCTCCCCGGCATCTCGGCGATGTTCCTGCTCTTTCTCGCGAGCAACGCCATGACCGATCTGTATCGCGAGATGCGCTTCCGCACCTTCGAACGTTTCCAAACGCTGCGCGCGCAATTGCTGCCGTTCGTGCTGGGCAAGGTTCTGTTCGCGATGGTCTATCTGCTCCTGTGCGCCGCGATCATGATCGGCGGCGGTGGACTGATCTTTCGCGTCGTGTGGCAACAACCGCTCGCGCTCGCTGTCCTAGTGATAGCCTTCTCGGCTTCGGCAGCGGCGATCATGGCGTTCTTTGTCGCGCTCGTGCCGGATGAACGCCGCGCCGCCACGTTGAACAGCGTCGTCAGCATGTTGCTGGGCTTCGGTGGCGGCTGCATGTTTCCGGCGCGGCAGCTTCCCCAATTCGTGCGCGAACACATCACGCCCTATCTGCCGAGCAACTGGTTCGTGGAAGCCGCGCACCAGTTGCAGGATGGAAACACCGTCGCGTGGCAGTGGCTGGCGTTGAAACTCGTCGCAGTCGGCGTCGTGCTCGTCATCGTGGCCGTGGTGATTTTTCAACGCCGAATCAATCGAGGTCTGCGCGCATGAAACACATCCTCGACATCGGCCACAACGACTGCCGGCTCTTCCTCAAACGCAAGAGTGCCTACGTCTGGCTGTTCGTCGTGCCGTTGCTGTTCATGTATTTCTTTGGCGCGGCGATGCGTGGGCCGGGCGATCCCTACAATCGCCGTCCCCGTGTGCTGATCGAAAATGCGGATACGAATTTCCTCAGTCACGCATTGCTGGATGAACTCGGCGAAACACTCAAGCGCGTGAAACCCGAGGATGCGAACGATGCCGCCGCCATAATCCGCATTCCCGCCGATTTCACCACGAAAGTGCTCGCGCTGGAGCAAACGAAAGTGCAATTGCTGAAAGGTAAAAACTCCGACCAGCCCGCTGACCCGACGATCATTGAATTCCGCCTTATTCGCGCATTGATCGCGCTCAACGGCCACATGCTCGAAGCCGTCGCGGGAACAAACAACGTCATGCCACTCACGAAAAGCCAACTGCGCGCTGTCATTGAGAAACCAAATCCCGTCAGCCTCGACGCGCGTTTCGCCGGGCGCAAACCTGTGCCATCGGGATTCAATTTTTCCCTCCCGAGCAATCTGGTGACGTATCTGTTGATGAACCTGTTGATCTTTGGCGGCGCGACGATGGCCGCCGAGCGCCGTAACGGCGTCATCAAGCGAATGATGATTCATCCGATCACGCGGGGCGATCTCGTGCTGGGAAAAATCTACGGCCTCATGCTGCTCGGGGTCGTCCAAATGGTTTTCTTCCTCGCGCTCGGCAAATTTGTTTTCGGCGTCAATCTCGGCGCAAACCTGCCGGCGGTGACTTTCGTCCTGCTGGTTTTTGCGTGGGTCGCCGCTTCACTGGGCGTGCTGGCCGGGTCAGTGCTGGCCGCGGAAGATCGCGTGGCGGGAATCTGCGTGCTCATCTCGTTGCTGATGGCGGCGCTGGGCGGTTGTTGGTGGCCTTTGGAAATGGCGCCGCCCGCCGCGAAGACCATCGCCCTCTGCGTTCCCACCGGCTGGGCCATGCAGGCATTGAATCAACTCATCACCTTTGGCAACGGCTTTAGTGCGGTGCTTGTCCCGGTTGCCGTGCTGCTCGGATTTGGCATCGCCGCAAATCTTCTGGCCGCGCGGTTTTTCCGGAATTGAAACGCAATACGTGGCTGCCGCGCCAATTTCATCTCTCTCTAAAAAACTAAAACCACATGGTAGGACTGGACCTTCGACTTATTTGCGTAAACCTGAAACTCCAGCCTTACAGCCTTCCATGTATAATTCGTTGAAATCTGGAGGCGGTTAACGTCCCAAAAAGACGAGCCGGGCAATGGGCGGTCTGCGAAACACCGCCAACAGTTAGCCACCGGAGTTGAACCAATGCCATTTGCTGCGACGGTTCTGCTTTTAGGCATGAATGTCCAACCATCAGAAACAAGATTTGTTTCGGTTAGATCAAGCGGTGTGACAAAGCATACAGTCACTCCCTCACCAGTCACGGTGGAAGCATTGAGAACTTGAAGTTGCAATGTCCTTGATTGGTCAAGTTGAATGGTAGCACCGTTTGTAATGAATGTTTCATTTATCGAAAGCTTGAACGATGGAGTGCCAGCCGCCATTTCACTCAACATATTGGTAAGCGCTTCGGTCATTGCCTCAAATTGCTGTTGGTTGGTTGGATAATTGGCAGACAACGAGACAAGGTTGCTGTAGAGACTCATTGATTTCTCGGGCAGTGTGTGTATGAATGCCAATTGTTGTTCCTTAGATGCGTTCTCCGTGGTCAACCTTTGAATTTCCACATCCTTCCTCTGTACTGTTGCGTTAGACTCTGCTTGAATTTCTTCAATTGTTTTTTCAAACCGAGCGATGTTTTTGGTGTTTTGCTCGATCCTTCCGAGCAAGAACGCATTGGAAACCGATTGATCTGCGAGAATGCTGACAATTCTTTTTTCGTAATGATGATGGGTTCCATACCAAGCTGCCCAAGCAAAGAACACGATTACCCCCAAAACTAATCCATACCTCAAATTCAAAAACTCTTTGCGAAGTGTTTTGGAAAACTCTCCCCAATCGGTAAATGCTATGCGGCCGAGATGATGGGTCTGTGAAATCCAAGACTTAACTGCTTCCGAAGTGTCCGGCTTCCTTTCGCCGAGATTGTTTTTCGTCGGTTCCGGCGTCTGTTCGTTTTTGGGTTCGTCCACCATGTTCAGTTCAATTTCTGAGCAGGTTGAAATTCCCGGAACCGCCGCAAAGACACAATTACAATCTGGCTTGGTATTTCAAGGTCTAGGCCGTCACTTGTTCTCCGCCTCGAACGTCGCCACGAGCG
>SCTL01000810.1 GCA_004297495.1 Verrucomicrobiota bacterium | reverse complement strand
ACATCATGGAACTCGCAAATCTCCAACTCGCCGAACTCGAAGCCTACGACCGCCTGCTCGACAACGCGCTGGACCGTTCCTATCGCGATCTCGGCGAACGCGGCCTGCGTTCACGCGCGGACATTCTGCGCGAGCTGCGCGAAATCCGCATAGACATGGCGCGCTTCAACGACGAGATGTCGAACATCACGAAATTCTTCGGCGACTGGCATCTCGCGCGCATCTACGAGAAACTTTCGCTGCGCTTCCATCTCGGCGACTGGCATCGCACGATTGACGGCAAACTCAAAACGCTCGACGACCTCTACCAGTTGCTCAAGCAGGACCAGACCAATCGCTGGATGATGATTCTGGAAGCGACCATCGTGCTGCTGT
This sequence comes from Verrucomicrobiota bacterium, assembly GCA_004297495.1. GTDB lineage: Bacteria > Verrucomicrobiota > Verrucomicrobiia > Limisphaerales > JADLHS01 > SCTL01. The sequence continues at coordinate 2,357 of SCTL01000810.1, read as the reverse complement.
TCATCATTGATCTGGTGATTCTGGTGCTCGGACTCAAGGGGCACTGAAGAGATCGTCAGCGCAACAACTCCTTCAGCTTCGTCGCATCACTCGTCGGTGGCTGGCATGACTTGCCGGTGCACAGATAAACCACCGAGCCGTTCTTCGCCGGCAGTGTGCGCGCGAATTCTTCGACCGAACCTGCGTTGCCCAGCACCACTTTGTCCGGCTGATACACCGAGTGCGCGGCGTGCAGCAATGCGTGAAAATCCGTGGAATCCGTGTCTCCGGCAATGACGACGCGGCGCGGTTCTTCCAGTGTGAAATCGAGCGCTTGCAGCATGTAGGGAACGGCGTGCGGAGTTTTTTCCAAGCGCGTCGCGAACATCCGCAGGGTCGCCTCGGCGGGTTCACGAAAATCTTTCCGGTCCGTGATCGCCGCCAGTTTGAAGAGCGCGAGCGTGGCGACGGAATTGCCGGACGGCTCGGCGCCGTCGTAATCGTCCTTCACGCGCAGGATCAAATCTTTTGCACTGGCGGCGCTCTGCCAGAACCCGCCGTTCTCCGCGTCGTAAAATTTCGCGATCATCGCTTCGGCCAGCGCGATGGCGAAGTCGAGGTGCTTTGGCTCAAGCGTGGCTTCGTAGAGTTGAATCACGCCGTCGAGTTGGAAGGCGTAGGCTTCGAGCAATTGAACGTTGTCGCGCTCGCCATCGCGCCAGCGGTGAAAAAGCGTCTTTGACTTCGCGTCCCACAACTTCGCTCGGATGAACGTGGTGTTCTTCTCAGCAGCCGTCCGATATTTTTCATCGCCCAAAACGGCGTAAGCTCGCGCGAACGCACCGAGCATCAGGCCATTCCACGACGCGAGAATTTTGTCGTCCAGGTGCGGGCGGATGCGTTTGGCACGGACTGAGGACATCTTCGTGCGAGCGGAAATGAGCAGCGGTTCGTCCTCTTTGTTGACCTTCGGATGAACGACGCTCAACACATTTTGCCCGGCGAGCGGCTGTGGATGGCTGTGGTCAACAAAGTTTCCCTGCTTCGTGATGCCGAAGTAACGCACGGCCACGTTGAATTCATCTACCGTCAGTAGCGAAGACAGTTCATCCCACGTCCAGCAGTAGAATTTTCCCTCGTGCCCTTCACTGTCGGCGTCCTCGGCGGAATAGAATCCGCCGTCGGGATGCGTCATCTCGCGCAGGACGTAATCGAGAATCGAGCGGGCCACGTCAGCGAATTCGGTTTCAGCTTTCTGCTTTCCGCTTTCTGCTTTTGCCATCAAATGCGCGTCGAGATAAAGCTGCGCGAGCTGCGCGTTGTCGTAGAGCATTTTCTCGAAGTGCGGCACGAGCCAGTGCGCGTCCACGGAATAGCGCGCGAAGCCGCCGCCGAGTTGGTCGTTGATGCCTCCCGCCGCCATCTTGTCGCAAGTATGCAGCACCATGCGCGCGGCCGCGTCGTCGTGAAATCGTTTCGCGTAGCGCAGCAGAAACGCCGGCTGGCTGGGCTGCGGAAATTTCGGCGCGCCGCCGAAGCCGCCATTTTGCGGATCGTAGGCTTCCATGAAAATCTTCCCGGCGCGACGCAGCGTGTCGGCGGTGAGAAGCAAATCCCCGGGCGCGTGACCGGCGGCGGACAATTCCATCTTGGCGTGAATCTCGTCAGCGGAGGCGGTGACTTCGCCGTGGCGCTCCTGCCAGACTTGGACGATTTGCTGGAGCACCGAGAGAAAACTGCCGCGACCGTAGCGATTGTCCGGCGGAAAATACGTGCCGCCGAAAAACGGCTTGCGATCCGGCGTGAGAAAAACATTCAACGGCCAGCCGCCCGAACCGGTCGTGGCTTGCACGAACGTCATGTAGATTTTGTCCACGTCGGGCCGCTCCTCGCGGTCCACCTTGATGCTGACGAAATGTTCATTGAGATAAGCGCCGAGCTTTTCGTCCTCAAAACTTTCGCGCTCCATGACGTGACACCAGTGACAGGTCGAGTAGCCAATGCTCAGGAAGATGGGTTTATTTTCCGCGCGCGCTTTCGCGAACGCCTCCTCGCCCCACGCGAACCAGTCCACCGGATTGTGCGCGTGCTGGAGCAGGTAGGGAGATTTTTCCCGCGCGAGATGGTTCGTATGCTTGTGGGTGGCGATGGCGTTCGTGCTCACGGGCAAAGGTAATTTGGTGCTGGCTTCATTTGGTCGGCACGCACTCAGGCTGACCAACGTCAGCAAAACCAACAGCGCGCGCGTCGTTCGGATCACACGCCAGCGTAGTCTGCAAAGTTACTGCGCGCAAAAACGAAAACGACTGCGATCGGCGCGCGGCCCTCCGGGCCGTAGCGGGTAAATGCCGGTGCGTCAGTCGGATTGGCAGGCGCGG
>SCTL01000809.1 GCA_004297495.1 Verrucomicrobiota bacterium | reverse complement strand
GGAAATTCTTCCGACACGAATCTTGTTCCCAACGCGAACATTGTTTTCGGCGGCAGCGGATCGAATCGCACCGTTACCATCACGCCCGCCGCGAATCAGAGCGGCATTACGACGATCACGATTTTAGTGACCGACGGCGAAGGGCTTTCCGCGAGCACTGCGTTCACGCTCACGGTCGGCAGTCACGCGCCGGGAGTTTTTATCTGGAACGGCCCGGGCGCAGGCGCGAACAACTGGTCCGCCAGCGGCAACTGGTCGCCCGCCGGCCCGCCCGAGTCGCTCGACGATTTGAAATTCTACGATCCCGGCGCGAGCGGCGTCGCGGTTTCCAACGTGAACAATTTCGTGGACGCCACTGCGCCGGCCACGGTGGCGTCGTTGCAATACGCCAACAGCAATGGCAATCACACGACGCTCCTCGCCGCGGGCAAGACGCTGAATATCGTCGGCACATTGGGCGTGACGGTCGGCACTGAGACCGACAACGGCAATACGCAAGTCGTGACGGCGACGATCACGGGTCTGGCGGCGACATTGAACGTGAGCGGGGGAAATCTGACCGTGCGCCAGGCGAGCGATCCTTCGAGCAGTTCGCAGCGGGCGACGCTGGATATGTCCGGCCTCGGAAATTTCACCGCAACCGTGAGCCGTGTGCTGGTTGGCACGGAAGGAACCATTGCGCGACCGACCGGCACGCTCCTGCTCGCGAAAACAAATTTGCTCACGGCGAACGGATCATCGCCGGCGATTGCCGTGGGCGGGGCAGGGGGCGGCAGCGGAAACGCCGGCGGCGTCAGCCACCTTCTGCTCGGCTGGGACAATGCCATCTTCGCCGACAGCCTCAGCGTGGGCCGCGCGAAGCAGGGCTTGAGCAGCGGCGTGGCGAGTTCGCTGCGGTTCAATCCCGCCTTTACGAACGCCAATCCCGCGCTCGGGCCGACGTTTTTTTTTCGCGCGGCTGACGGGTCGAGCCGCGTGGCGACATGGAACATCGCGGATTCGCAAAGCCAGGGCGGCACGGTGAACACAGCAGGCGCGTGCGATTTCACCGGCGGCACGGTGGACGCGCTCGTGGACGCGATGATCGTGGGCCGCAGCAGCACTGGCAGCGGCGCGGGCAATCCAGTCGGCACGCTGACGTTGCACGCCGGGACGATTGACGTGACGACTCTGCAAGTCGGCGTGCAAGGCAGTCTCGCGAACAGCAGCAACAACATCGCGACCGGAACTGTGACCGTGAATGGCGGCATGCTGATCGTGAACTCGTCGTTGCAACTCGGCCCGACAGCGGGCGGCGGCGGCGCGGCTGGCACGCGCGGCGTGCTGGCGATCAGCGGCGGCGCGGCGCGGGTGAATTCCATTTCCACCGGTACGGGCACGAACAACGCCATCGCCGTGAACAACGGCACGCTCGCGCTGACCAACGCCGTGGGACCGGGCCTCAACTCGCTCGCGCTTACGAATTCAACCCTGCAACTCCGGGTCGTCGCGGGCACGGCTTGCATCCTCGCGACCAATCTCACGACTGGCAGCGGCGGCAGCACGATTCAAATCAGTTCACTGCCGACGCTCACGGTTTTTCCCACGAACCTCGCGCTCATCAAATACACTTCGCTGAGCGGCGCGGGATTTAACTTCACGCTCGGCTCGCTGCCGGCGGGCGCGGGTTGCGGCGGGTATCTTTCCAACAACGTCGCGAACAGCTCGGTGGATTTGATCGTGACGAATTGCATCGTGCCGGATGCGTTCCTCACTTGGAACGGCGACGTGAGCGGCAACTGGGACACGGCCACGGCGAACTGGAAAAACAACGTCGGCCCGGGGCTGACATACGCGCAGGGCAACGCGGTGGTGTTCAACGATTCCGCGAGCGGCGCGACGAATGTGAACCTCGACCTCACACTTTCTCCGTCGAGCGTGGTGGTGAGCAACAATGCGAAGCCGTTCACGTTCGGCGGACTGGGCCAGTTGAGCGGGGCGATGAGTCTCACGAAACAGGGTGCGGGCACGTTGGTTCTCGCGCACGGCGGCGACAACGATTTTACCGGCGGCATGTACGTCAGCGGCGGCACGTTGCAAATCGGCGACGGCGGCGGAGGAGGCAATCTTCCGAACGGCTCGGTGGTCAACAACGCCACTTTGATTTTTGACCAGAGCGACGATGCGACGGTCGGTGCCGTGATTTCTGGGAGCGGTGCGGTGATTCAAGACGGTCCGAATGTTCTCACCTTGAGCGGCGCGAACACGTTCACGGGTTCACTGACGATTCGCGACGGCGTGGTGCGCGCCGGTAACACTGCGGCGCTCGGCGCGGCGGGGACGGCGACGGTCGTCACCAACACCGGTGCGCTGGATGTAAACGGGCTGAACCTCACCGCCGAACCGGTGACAATTTCCGGCGCGGGCTTCGAGGGCGCGGGCGCGATTGTGAACTCGGGCGCGCAACAAATTTCAGCATTGCGAACGGTGACGCTCGCCGGCGACGCGACGATTGGCGGCACGAACCGTTGGGACATCCGCAACACCGGCGGCACGGCGTCGCTGATGACCGGCGGTCAACCGTTCAAGCTCACCAAGATTGGCCCGAATCAAATCTCGCTCGTGGCCGTGAACCCGATTGACGCTGCGCTGGGCGACGTTGACATCCAGCAAGGCGTGTTCGCGATCCAGACTTCCACGGCGCAACTCGGCAATTCCAGTTACACCCTCACGATCCGCAGCAACGCCACGCTGAATCTTTGGGCGTTGAGCAGTTCGCCGTTGAATAAAAAAATCGTCGTCGAAAATGGCGGCACGATCTGGAACGAGAGCGGCAGCAGTTTTATTGTCGGCCCGGTTGTGCTCACGAATGGAACCGCGACGATGAACGTCGGCGGAACTTCACTCAACTGCACGAACAACGTCATCAGCGGAACGGGAGGCCTGACGAAGATCGGCGCGGGCACGTTGAGTCTGCAAGGCAGCAACACCTACACCGGCGACACGTTGATCAGCACCGGCACGCTGGCTCTGGTGAATCTGGGCAGCATCTCCAAGAGCGCGAAGGTCACGATTGCGGGCGGCGGGACGTTGGACGTGAGCGCGCGGAGCGACGGACGACTGACGCTGGCGAACGGTCAGACGTTGCTGGGCAACGGGACGTTGAATGGTCATTTGACCGTGAGTCCGGGCGCAACGGTGTCGCCCGGAACTTCGATTGGCGCGTTGACGGTGACGAATACGGTGACGTTGCAAGGCGTGACCTTCATGGAGTTGAACAAGTCCGCCGCGACGAACGACGTGATTCGCGGCGCGGCGAGCATTGTGTTCGGCGGGACGTTGAGCCTGACCAATCTCGCCGGCGCGCTGTCGAACGGCGATGCCTTCAAACTTTTTTACGCGTCGGCCTACTCGGGCGCGTTCACGAATTTCCTGCCGCCCATGCCGGGATCAGGTCTGGCGTGGAACACCAGCACACTGTCGAGTGACGGCACGCTGCGCGTTTCGGTTGCGCCGCGCCCCGTCATCACCGGAGTCACCCTCGCCGGCACGAATCTGGTTTTGAGCTGCTCGAACGGAATTCCCAACGCGCCTTTCCAGGTTCTGACTTCCACAAACGTCGCGCTGGCGTTGGCACAATGGGAAAGCGCGGCCACAAACGTCTTCAGCCCGAGTGGTCTGGGTTGGGTGACGAATTCCGCCGGCGACGCGCGGCGATTCTTCGCGCTGCGGATTCCGTGAGCGCGTAGAACGTTTGTTCAAGGTTTAGAACGTTTGTCCAGATTGTCACCTCGCGGAACTGGGAGGATGCTGCGCGCGTAATCAATTCGCACAATGCAGCAACGCATTCAGTCCAACGATCAATCACTCTGCGCACCGCGCAACTTTCCCGGCGAAGGTTCGCGGCCCCGGCGCCGGACCTGATCCCCTTTCGTGCAACCTGAGTTTCACCACCGCAATCGTAGAACCTAACCATGAAAACAACCCTCCGTTTAGTAACCACAACTGCAGCCTTACTGTTTATCGCCGCCGTGACCCGGCAGGCGTCAGCGCAAACGGTCTGGATTGGCGTCAACAACGTCAGTGCCAGCACCAACTGGTCGGACACGGCCAACTGGTCCACGGCGGCCTCCCCCGCGGGCACGGATGTGTTGTTCGGCGATCTCGGCGCCGCCGCCACCGCCGGCACCATCAACAGCGTGGTGGATAATTCCTCGCTGAATCCAAATTCGCTGACGTTCACCAACCTGTCGTCCGGAGGAAAATTCCACACGGTATTGATTCCCGGCAGCGTGACCTTGGCGAACGCCGCGGATCTCCTGGTCGGCGGCACCAGCGCGCCCACGGTCACCACCACAAATAATTTCGTCGGCGGCGGCACGTTGGTGCAAAACGGTGCGAACATGAACGTGAAATGGATCGGGGGCACGGCCGGCGGGTCCATTGCCGTGCTGGACATGTCCGGATTGACCAATTTCGTTTACAACAACAGCGGCGGCACCGTCACCATCGCGAGTTCTGCCAGCGGCAGCGAGGCGCGCGGTGGCGGGATAGTGAACCTGGCGGCGGTGTCCAACAGCATCACGGCCGGTACGATCGCGATGGCGGTGGGCACTGGCAATGGCGGTACCACCGCGAACGCTCTCAACTTGGGAGCGGGCACTAATGTCATCAACGCGAACACCATCAACATCGCCGCCGGCAAGGTCAACACGGCGGTCATGAAGTTCCTTGGCTCGACGGGCGGCCTGCGCCTGCGCGGCAGCGGCGGGACGGATGCGGATCGCGCCAACTTTGTTCTGGGTCGGCGCGGCAACACGGGCACCGGCACGATTCTTGGAAGTGTTTTGCTGGGTGGTCACCCGGTGGATGTTCTGGCGGGATCGGTCGTGCTGGGCCAGTACACGTCCAGTCAAGCCGGGCCCCAAGCAACCGGTGGCGTTTTGCAGTTTGACTCGGGCATCGTTGACGTGAGTTCGATCTACATGGGAATCTGCGTGAACAGCGCTCCGGCGACGGCGACGGCGAACGGAACCTTGATCGTCGGCGGCGGCTTGCTCAACGTCGGCAGCATCTGGCTGGTGAATCAGGCGATCGGCACCGCCGGTGGCACTTTGAATATCACCAACGGCGGCGTCCTGAATTGTTCCGGCAGCATCGTCAAGACGAACAGCGGCGGGACCGGCACCATTGCCATCAACACCGGTTCACTCAACGTGACTGGGGCCATCGGCAGCGTCTCCGCTCCGATCAACTCCCTCAACCTCACCAATGCGACCTTGCTCCTGGCCGCCGGTCTTTCCGCCAACGCCAATGTGACGACGCTGACTTGCGGCGGCCCCACCAACAAGATCAACGTCAGCAGCATCCCGGGAGTTGCCGGTTATCCGGCGAGTCTTCCGTTGATCAAGTATTCCGGCGCGCTCGGCGGCGCGTTCAACATCGGTCTCGGCACGCTGCCGGTCACCACGCCAGCTTCTGCGGGGTTCATTACGAACAACACCGCGAACAGTTCAATTGATCTCGTGTTGACCGCCGGGCCGGTGCCGCTGCGTTCACTGACCTGGAACGGGAACATTGATGGGAATTGGGATATCGCCGGGACGGCCAATTGGAAAACCAATGGCGTGGGCGGGACGATTTACAACAGCGGTGACTTCGTGACGTTGGACGATTCCGCCAGCGGCACCACGGAAGTAAACCTGACTACCGCGCTCAGTCCTGGCAGCGTGACTGTGAGCAACATCACCAAGACCTACGGCCTGACCGGAACGGGGAACCTCACTGGCGCGGGCACCTTGACCAAGCAGGGAGCCGGCACGCTCTACATCACCAACAGCGGTAACAACGATTTCTCCGGCACGATCACGATCGCGGCCGGCACCGTGCGCGTCGGCGACGGCGCGAGCAGCGGCACCCTCGGCTCGGGCGCGATTGTGAACAGCGGCGCGCTGGTGTTCAATCGCGATGCCATCACGGCGGCGAACGTGATCTCCGGCGC
>SCTL01000808.1 GCA_004297495.1 Verrucomicrobiota bacterium | reverse complement strand
CCCGCTTGCCCGGAAACCTTGTCCGCCGGGCAGCGGAAAATCCCCGTGTTCCTCGCGACGTACGGGCCGATCTCGCCTTCGGTCAACCGCAGCGTGTTCGTGTTGTCCGTCCAGATTCCCGACGGCGGCAAATCCCATCTCATGATGCCCGTCACCCAGGAATTATAGGTGATCGTCGCGCCGGGATTGTCGGGCAGGCGTTCCTCGTTGTCGTTGGCGAACATCGTCCACGCGAGTTGCACCTGTTTCAAATTGTTGAGGCATGCGATGCCTTCCGCCTTCGTCTTCGCCTTGCCGAGTGCGGGCAGCAACATCGCGGCGAGAATGGCGATGATCGCGATGACGACGAGCAGTTCAATCAGCGTGAATCCCGGCGCAACCGCTGCACGCGAAGAATAAAGCGGCTTCGTTTTGACGGGCGAGGCTGGCACGAACCAAAGATAGGCTGCAAGCCGCCGGACACCACCGCATGAAAATGCTGTCGCGGTTTCCGAGAGAACTGCGGTATTCAGTCCGGAATGAAAAGCGTGCCGCTCCAATTCAAATTTTTCTTCTGCTTCGGTATCACCCTGTGCTGCTCGATGCCGGTCGGCGTTCTCGCGGCTGCCGCGGAGAAACCAGCGGCCACGCCCCGGCAACGCACCATCACCATTCACGCGCAAGTGCCTGAAGGCGTCGGAACAGTTTATCTCCCCGGCAACCGCCCGGAACTCGGCCCGTGGGATCCGCAGAAGTTTGCGCTGAGCGGCACGGGCCGAACCCGCACCGCCGTGCTCCACGTGCCCGACGGTACGGAACTGGAATTCAAATTCACACTCGGTTCGTGGGAGCGCGAGGGCCTCGGCCCTTCAGGAACGATTCTGCCCAATCACCGCCTGCTTGCGGACGCGGACAAGGAAGTCACGATTGACATCCCGGATTTCAAAAAGGAAACCACGGCTTACTTCGACACGTGGAAAGATGCCGGCGTGCTCGGGCGTCTGATTTACTGGACCAATGTGCCGTCGCAACATCTCGCCGTGACGCGACACGTCGAGATTTGGTTGCCACCTGGCTACGATGAAAATCCGCAGGCGCGTTATCCGGTGCTCTACATGCACGACGGACAAAATCTCTTCGACCCGCGCATCGCCAACACCGGCGTGGACTGGGGCATGGATGAAGCCATCGTGCGCGGCGTGAAGGCCGGTCGCATTCCGCCCGTGATTGTCGTCGGCGTCTGGTGCACCGGCTTGCGCGGACGCGAATACTCGCCGTGGGATCAAGGCCCGGCTTACGCAAAATTTCTCATCGAGGAGTTGATGCCGAAAGTGAACCAACAGTTTCGCACGCTGACCAACGCGCAAAACACCGCCACGATGGGTTCGTCCCTCGGCGGTTTGATTTCGTTCTGGCTCTGCTGGAAACACCCGGAAGCGTTTGGCAAGGGCGGCTGCATCTCGACTCACTTCCCCTACTCCGCCGCGACGCTGGCGTATTTGCGCGGCGAAACTCCGTCGCCCTCCGCGCAGAATGAAACGCCGTTGATCGAACGTGACATCGCAGCCGGTGCAACTTTTCCCCGCAGTGTCCGGCTCTATCTCGATTACGGCACCGAAGGCGTGGACGCACCGTACGAATCCGTGACCGCAAAAGTTGCCGACTGGCTGAGCGCGCAGGGTTTGAAACGCGGCGAGGATTTCGTGGTGAAAAAATTCCCTGGCGCGACCCACAACGAAGCCGCCTGGCGCGCCCGAATGGACGAGCCGCTGACGTTTCTCTTCGGCAACGACGCGCGCGCGTCACGCAGTCATTGATCAATCCCCCGCCGCTTTCAGCGCGACACGGCGCGGTGATAAATGCGCCACTCGAAGCCGTTCAATTCCACACGCGGAAACCCAGCGGCAGAAACTGCTGGCCGGCCCGCCACGGCGACGGGCTTGAATTCACCGGCATTCATCACTTCCACCGCAGCCGACGTCGGACGGTTCGACAGGTTGATCGCGACTACGAACTCGTCCTGCTTGTCCAGACGCATGAGCGTGACCACATCGGTCGGATCGGAATTCTTCAGCCAGATCGTCCGGTCGTTCTGGAACGCGGGATATTTTTTCCGCAACTTGATGAGGTCGCGATAAATCTCACGCAACGCGGGACGATCCTTCGGCTTCCAAAACACCGGCAGCTTTTCAAACAACGCCGGATCGCCCGACTCCGTGGCGTCGCCGACTTCCATGCCGTTGTAGATCAGCGGCACCCCGTCGAGCGTCAGCATCAACACTTGCGCCGCCAGCGCGCCGCGCACGCCGAAGCGCGCCACCGCCCGCGCCTCGTCGTGGTTGTCCGAGATGCGCATGTGCAACGAACCCTGCGGAAATTCGCGCCGGCTCTGTTCCCACGATTTTTGCAGTTCCGTCGCCGGCGTGCCGTCGAGCAGCACCTTGTTGAGCGCCGCGTGCAACGGCCACGAGTAATCCAGATCGAACGCCTTCACCAGCAGGTCCGGCTTCGTCGCCTCGGCCAGCATGATGAGGTCCGGCTTCACTTTCTCCAGTTCGGCACGCGCTTGCTCCCAGAAATCCGTCGGCACCATGAACGCCACGTCGCAGCGAAAGCCGTCCAGCTCGAACTCCTGCACCCAATGCTTCAGCATCGCGATCATGTACTCGCGCAACTGCGGGTTTGCATAGTTCAGCCCGGCCACGTCGCTCCAATCCGGCACGGGCGGGATAATTTTTCCGCTCGCGTCCTGCTTGTAAAACTCCGGGTGCGCCATCATCACGCTGTCCCAGGCCGTGTGATTGGCGACGACATCAATGATCACTTTGAGCCCGCGCTGATGCGCCTCGCGCACCAGCCGTTTCAAATCGTTCGTCGAACCCTGCAGGGGATCAATCGCGTAATAATCCTTCACCGCATACGGACTGCCGAGCGAACCCTTCTTCATCTTCTCGCCGTTGGGATGAACCGGCATGAGCCAGAGCACGTTCACGCCGAGGTCCTTCAACTCGTCGAGCCGCGCGGTCACGCCGTTGAAGTCGCCGCTCGCGGAAAAATTGCGCGTGAAGATTTCGTAAATCACGCTCTCGCGCAGCCACGCCGGCGACGAGCGGGCGTGTTCACTCGCGACATTGCCGTCAGCCAGCGCGCTGACCGCGAGGAACAGCGAGAGCGCGAGGGCGCTGGGTTGAAAAAAACGAGGGAAATTATTTCTAAGAACGATTTTGAGTCTCATGGCAAGAGTTTCAGGCGATAAAACCGCGTCGGTGGCGAATTCGTGACCGGCGTGGTGAAACCGATTTCAAGCTGCATCGGCCCGGCGGTGGTCAGCGCGCCCGCGCTGTTGCTCCAAGTGCTGCCGAGTGTGTTCACGAATTCGAGTTGGTAAGTCCGGCCCGGCATCACGTTCCACTGGTGCGTGAGACTCGCGGGCGCAGACTGCAAGCTGCTGAGTTTGAAATCCAGCGCGGGATCGAGCCGGTCGAATTTTCCATCGCCGTTGTGATCGCGCAACGCGGTCACCGGAATCACGAAAAATTCGTTGGTGTCAATGTTCGGCCCGCTGCCCGCCGGGGATTGATTGGCCAGCGCGCCACCGTCCGCCGTCGCATACGCCGCGGCGCAAAGATAAATGTTCGTCGGCATCGCGCCGAACGCCGCCGCCACGTCAATCACGCCTTCGAGCACGCCGCTGGTGCTGGCGGATTTCGCGTTGGTCGAACCCGCCGGCGCGTTGTACCAGGCCAGGTAGCTGTTCTGACTTTCGGTCGCGAGAAAAGGTTTGGTGGCGGCCACGGCAACCAAACCGGCCTTCGCCCACGGCGCGGCGGCGCTTGCGCTGGCAAGCAGTTGATCGCTCACAAAAATAAAATGATCGTTCGCCCCGCTCGTGCCCGGCGAGGCGCTGGCGACGTAGAGTTTGGTTCCGCGCAACGCCGCATACAGCGTCAGTCCGTTTGACGACACGAGATAGCCCGCGAAATCCGCCGCGCCGTCCATGACGAACGCGGGAAAATTCGTCGTGACCGCGAGCGTTGTGGCGCATTGTCCGGTCGTGGCGGCGGAATTACCGACGCTGTTCGTGGCGATGATGCTGTAGCAATAAGCCGTGTTGGGCAGCAGGCCGCCGTCGGAAAAACTCGTCGCGGCGGTCGTGGCCAGGGTCGAGTTCGCGCGCTGGACGATGTAGCCCGTGGCTCCCGCCGAAGCAGACCAACTCAAGTTGATCTGGTTTGAGCCCGCCGCCGTCGCGGTCAAGCCGGTTGGCGTGGCGGGCGCTTGCGGCGAACCGTTGGTCACGACCGCGAAATGCCAGTCTTGCGAACTGTTGTTGTCCCAGACGTTGTTGCCGTTGTTGAACACGCAGTCGAGTTGTGTCGCCGTTCCCGGAACGTTCGTGGTGAATTCCCAGCGAGCCGTGAGCGCGTTGGAAATCATCGTTGGATCCGGACTCGCGACCGACGTCCAGTTATTCCAGCCAAGGTGAATCTTCACCGGGTTCGCGCCCGGAATCGGGCCGCTCGAAGCATCGTAAGAAATCGTGATGTTATTCCCTTGTGCCGGCGGCACGGGCGCAACGCAGACGCGGCCGTTGCAACCATTCGTGCTGCCGCCACCACCGCCGCTGAGATTTGCGCCGACCCACACATGCTGAATCGGCGACTTGAAAATATTGCCACGCGCGTCGGTCGCCGCGACGTAGTAATCCACGTAGCTGTTCGTGACACCGCTCACCTTTGCGTAAAAATAATCCGCGATGTATTGCGGCGTGACGCCAATGACCGGCGCGACGACTCGCTGCGTCATGTTCGAGGTCTGCCACGCGCCGGTCAGTCCGCCGCCCGCGTAAGTTTTGAACTGATCGCTCGTCGGCGGGTTCGTGCCATTGATGCGGAGCTTGAGGCTGACGTTCGTGACGCCGCTCACGTCGTAGGCGTAAGTCCAAATCCAGAAATCCGAATTCGCCGCGGCAGTGACGCGATAGCCGTATTGCACGCCGAAGTTCGTGCCGCCGGGATTCCATGGGTGACGTTGCGGAATGAAAACCGTCGGCGGCGTGGTGTCGGCGGCCGGATTGCCGGTGAGAATGGAATTCACGTTTCGCACGGCGTTGGATTGCGCGGCGACGGCGCGCTGGCACTCGTCATCGTGACAGCCGTAATAAACGAATCCGCTGTCGAGACTGCCGAGATAGTAATGCCAGCCCAGTTCGACCGCGTTCGGCGTGGTGGAAAAACTTCCCGGATCACGCACCTGATCCACGCGCGGTGTGGCGGCGGAAATTTGCTGCGCCGTCTTCACGCGATTTTCCGTGGCGATGATGACGCGCCAGTTGTCCGCCTTGTCGCTGACGCCGACGCTGGGGTCCACTTCGTTCACGCCGTTCACCGCATGGCCCGGCGGCCAGTGCCAGTTCGCAAAAATGGGCGAGCCGAAATCGCCGTCGGCAAAAACCCAGCCGCCGTCCTCGACGTGAACCACGTCGTTCGCATCCGGCGGATGGTCCGCGATGAATTGCTCGACGGTCGTCGGCTCGTAGCCCAGCCCGCTGGACTGGCTCGCCATGTTCGACACCCACTCCTGATAATACGAATAGCCGCCGCTCCACGCGTTGTCGCCGTCGTGCGCGCAGAGGACGAGCGCGGGTTTGCTGGCGTCGTTGCGCGCCGCGAGCGCGTCGAGCAGATGCAAATCCCACGAGCTGTAACTGTCGCGCCAGCCGGTCACTTGATCGCTCGGGACGACGATGAGATTCGTGCCCGCGCCGGTTTCCGGGTCAACGTAGCGCGCGTAGTGAAGTTGAAAACCAAACGGCATCACCTGCGTCGGCGCGCAGCCGCGCTCGATGGAGATGCGCTGATAATTCCCCGCGCCTTGCGCCGGGTTCAATTGGTCGGCGCGATTCGGGATGTCGCAATTCTCGCCGCCGCTGCCGAGCACGACGGGAAAATCCGCGCACGCGCGGGCGAGATGCGTGTTGGCAATGATACTCCAGTCAATGCCGACCTTTTTCAGAATCGGAATCATGCGCTCGGTGAAACAAGTCTCCGCCGGAAAATAGCCGCGCGAAACAGACGGAGTCGTCGTCCACATGATTTCCATCTCGCGCTTGTGGATTTTCAGTTCCATCTCCAGCGTCTCGTCGCTCAACAACGGCGCGAGCGCGTGATGATAGGTGAAGTTCACCAAGTCCATACGCGGTTTGCCGCCGCTCGTGGTCCAGCCGCGCGCCTCGCGATTGCCGTTGAACCAGCCGCTGCCGTAGCCGAGTTGGCCCGCGCTGCCAAGGCTCTGGACATTTTCCATGAGCGCGCCGGAGTAGCTGACCTGCACGCCAGCCTTCGAATAGGCGGTGATGGTGCTGAGCGAATTGCGCGGGCCGCTTTGATACGCGGTCCGCCGGTCGTCGAGACCAAAAATGTTCCGCAGAATCTCCGGCGACGGATGCGGGCGACCAGCGTCCTGTTGTTGAATGGTGTCCCACGCGTTCTCGTAATGCTCGCTGCCCGCGCGTTTGTCCGGCCAGTAAACCGGCTGGTGCAGATGCCAGAGCCAGGTGGTGTGGAGGGAATTTCCCGCGCGCGCGGCCAAGCCCGGCGCAAGCAGGACGACGACGCAAAGCCAGGCTGAACTGGATAAGAACTTCATTATTCGGCGACGGGAGAAGGTAGTAGCTGAACCCTCCGCCGTGCCATCGCATAAACGTGCGGTGAATCTCGAACTCGTACGCCTCGTCCGCGCGACATTCCTGTTTGAGCCGAGTTGGAGCAAGCGGTTCTACGGATTTCAGTGCGGGAAAAGAAGATTTCAAATTCAACCGGGACGCGATAAAGTAAACGCAACGCGATGAAACCGGCCATGTTCAAGACTTTGATTGTCGCCGCACTTTTTTGCCTGATCCCATCCGTCTCGCTTCGCGCGCAAAGCTATTCGATTGACTGGTCCACGATTGACGGCGGTGGCGGCACGAGCTCAGGTGGCGTTTATTCCGTCAGCGCCACCATCGGCCAGCCGGATGCCAGCGCGACGCCGATGACTGGCGGAAACTTTTCCCTCACCGGCGGGTTTTGGAGTCTGCTCTCCGTCGTGCAGACACCGGGCGCGCCGTTGCTGACGATCACGCTCACGACGACGAACACGGCGCTCGTCTCCTGGGCCTATCCTTCGACCGGCTATTCGCTGCAACAGAACACGAACCTGGGCACGACGAACTGGATTGCGCCTGCACAGACGGTCACCAACAACGGCACGATCAATTTCATCATCGTGAATCCGCCCACAGGGAATCGTTTTTACCGCTTGTTCAGGTCATGACTGGTAGGGACGCGTTCCACTGCGGCCCATTAATTCTTTTCGCCCGGTTGGAGAAATGGAGTTTGAGACGCGGTGGAACACGTCCCTACCGCTCGCAGCCATACAGCATTTTTGTGCGGTTGAAGGAGTGTCCGTGTGAGGCTACCTTCTCGCGACTCTGAAATCATTGCCTGTGCATACGTCCTCCATTCATTCGTGCCCTCCCGTTGGGTTTTCATGCTTCGCCGTCGCGTCACGGCGAAGCGCAAACAATTTTTCTTGTGGATCCTCCGGCTCACAAAAACTCGCGCGCATCCTGTGCGCCGCGCTGCTCGCCGCCACGCTGGTGTCGCCGATGGCCGCGCGCGGCGAGGCGATGCTCGAATTGTTCCAGACGAGTTGGGCTGATCTCACCGCCAAAATGCCGGAGATCGCCGAGGCGGGTTACACCAGTCTCTGGCTGCCGCCGCCGTCCAAGGGCGGCAGTGTTTTTTCCGTCGGCTACGATCAGTTCGACCCGTTCGATCTCGGCGACAAGAATCAACGCGGCACCACGGCGACGAAATACGGCACGAAGGCCGAGTTGCTCACCATGGTCGAGACGGCGCATCGCTTCGGCATCCGGGTGTACTTCGATCACATCATGAATCATCGGGCGTTCGACGTGCCGGGTTACAACTCCAACACGCCGACGAATCTTTATCCCGGCTTGCGCCCGCAGGATTTTCATCTGCAAACCATCTCCGGCGGTTTCTATCGCAATTGGCCGAGCGTCCAGGATTACGGCAACCAGTGGGACGTGCAGTACGAGTCGTTGAGCGGGCTGATTGATCTGGCGACCGAGCCGGGTTCGGTGAACGGCAACTTCGGCAACACGCTCGGCAGCACGACGGCGAAAATTTCCTTCGTCCGGCATCCCGCCAATCCGGAATACTATCTTGATCCCGGTAGCCCAATCATTGGCGGTGCGTGGCGACCGTTCAACGGCAGCAACGGCGTGCCCGTGGCCGACGACGTGAATGCGTATGTCATCCGCGCCGCCATGTGGACGCTTTACACAACGAAGTGCGACGGCTTCCGGCTCGACGCGGTAAAGCATGTGCCGTCGGGATTTTTTGGCGACGGCACGCCGCAAAACTACGCCGGCTTCACCGGCGGCATTCAGGCGATTTACGACTGGGTTCACGGCTACGGCAACAACCTCACCACGAACGGTTACGTCGAGGGCGACGACAGCCGGAACAGTTGCTTTGACAGTGAAGCGACCCGCAACGACGCGTTTCTCTTCGGCGAACACCTCGGCGAGCCGCCTTCGTACAGCGAATACATCACCGCCGGAATGCGCCTGCTGAACACGCCGATGCGGAGCGCGGTGGACAGTTGGGCGGGCGGCGGCTCCGGCTCCGGACTGGATCAGCGCGACATCGGGAGTTACGGCGCGAACCAGGGCGTGCAGTTTGCGCAGGATCAGGATCATGCTTTGTGCTGCGTCAACAATCGCGCGTTGCACAACGCCTTTTACTTTATGCACGAGGGCGTCCCGATGATCTATTCCGACAACAACACTTATGCCGGCTCGCCCAATGATTCCAGCACGTTCCCCATCGTGCCGCTCGCGAATTACCTCGGTCAATACGGTGACAATCAAATGCCCGAGGTCGCGTATCTCCATCATCAACTCGCGCGCGGCGGCACGCGCTCGCGCTGGAGTGACGGCAACATCGTGGCGTGGGAACGCTACGATTATCGCGATGTCAGCGGCGGCGATGCGTTCACGAACGCGGACGCGACGGTCGTCTTCTTCGCCGGGAACAACAAGACGAGTTTTCCCGGTGACGTGAGTTTCGATGATGGCATCGCGCAGTTGAGCGACGGCTATTACTCCAATCCCAGTCCGAGCAACTCCCGTGGCTACGCCATGCGCGTCGGTTTTCCGCCGGGATCTGTTTTGACGCAACTGGCGAGTTCAGCTCCCGGCGCGAATCGCGCGATGCCGAAGCTGCTCGTTCACAGCGCCACGACGAGTTCCGCTTCCGCCAACGCCACCGTCAACGACGGCACGCCCGCGAATCGTCTCCTGCTCGTCAACAGCACTCCGCCGCCCGGCGGCGGCGCGGTCGAAATGGTCATACCCAGTGGCGGTTGGGTGATGTACGGCTATCAATGGCCCGAGGCGAGCCGCGCGAATGTGGTGAGCAATGCCATCACGTTCCGGCAAGGCGGCGCGCCCGTTCCCACGATCACGAATTACCGCCGCGACGGCGTGAACGGCGATCCGAATTTCAATCCCGCCTACCCGTTTCAGATGCGCGGCAGCGTGGATGCGAACGGCAGCGTCATCGGTGGCACGCATGTTTCCAATCTCACCTATGCGATTGATATTCCGATTCTGACCAACGCGCCCTTCGACGTCGTGCTTCGCTGCGATGCTTCCGCCGCCAACGTCCTCGCCAAGCTGGATGGTGGTGTTGATCTCAACAGTCAGATGGGTTTAGGCAGCCCGCTCACTGGACTCGAACGCCGCGATAATCGTCCCGGCGCAGCCACTGATGTTTTTCTCGGTTACGAGCAGGCGTTGTCGCAACTCCGTTACGGCCCGGAAAAATTCGCGGCGAGGAACACGGGTCTGCGCAACAACGTCACTTCGGCAGGCGCGGAAACTTATTACTACACGACCGGCAGCACGAACCAGGTTATCAATGGCAGCGGCAACGGCACGAACATCAGCACGTCCACGGCGTCCTGGGTTTATCACGATCCCGTCGCGACCACGACCGTTAGCGGCGGACCGGCCACGCAGATGAATCCGACGAATCCCGCGCCGGCTCAAGCCGTGGATCTCTGGGTCAAGGTCGGCTACAACTTCCAGACAAATCATTGCTACATTTATTACACGACCGACGGCAGCAATCCGGAAGGCGCGTTCGGCGTCGGCAAAGGCTCGACCCGCGTCGTGGCCGCGGCGTGGATGAACCACGATAATGCCGACAGCACGATTGATTGGTTCAAAGGCACGATCCCCGGCTCCAACCAGGTCAACGGCGTGCAGGTGCGTTACAAGATCGCGCTCTACAAGGATGGGATCGGCACCATCGCCGATGCCGACAACTCGAAGCTTTACGGCCTCACGCAATTCGGCATCACGAACTTCAACCCGTCCACCGTCACGGTCTGGCTGCACAACGATCGCAACACGAACACCACGATCACCGGCCTGCGCGAAGGTTATCACATCCTGCGCTCGCGCTCCTTTCTGCCGCGCAGCGGGAAGTCCGGCGTGTATAACACATTTTTGCAGACATTCTATTATGACGCCGGACTGCCCGCCGGCGTGATCGCGTTTCCGACGCCCGACGGCAGTTCCATTTCCAACGCTACCTACACCGTCGTCGTGCGCGGCGACAGCTCGGTGACCGGAGTGGAGTTCAACATCCAGGACAGCGCGGCGTTGAACGACGACGCGCAAAGCGGTCAGTCGAATGGCAACGGCGACATCAGCGGTGTGCCGCATTATGTGTCCGCCGCCGCCGTCACGCCCAACGCGGCACTCTCCGCGATTTATACCAACTATCCGCTGGAGTTTCGTTTCGATTATCTAAACGTGCCCGGGTCGAGCAACGCCACGATCAATGTCCGCTTGAAGAAAGCCACCAGCGCCGTGTTCGCCAACCGCTTCACCACGCTCACCCGCACCGTCAACACCTACGCGCCGCAGTCCACGCTCTTCATCAACGCGCCGGCGACGGAGGGGATGATTCTCACGGTAGCCACCAACGCCACTTACGTCATCCGCAACTGTTACAGCACGAATCTGCCGGCCACTTCGAGTCTCTACTCCATTTATGTGAACGGCGTATTGATGCCCCGAGGCAGCTACACGTTCCTGAATTCCGGCTGCACTACCGGCCTGAAGTCCGTGAATTACGTCTGGACTCCCACCGTGCCCGGCACGAATACGATCCTCGTCACCTACTCGAATCTCGCGGTCCAGCTCCAGGACACGCGCAACGTGGTGATCGTCCGCCCAGGCGATTCGGATGGCGACGGCATCTCTGACTACAACGAAATCTTCGCCGGCACGGATCCGTTCGACGCCAGCTCCGTGCTGCGCATCACGGAATTGTCGGACGGCAATCATCTCGTCGTCTGGGACAGCGTGGCCGGGAAGAATTATCAGGTGCTCTCCACCACAAACCTGGCCGCGCCTTTCACCGTCCTCAGTCCGCTGATCCAGGCCAGCAGTTCATCGTCGTTCTATTACGACAACGCTCCGGACGGAACGAACAAGTTTTACCGCATCCAGCTCATGCCGTGAGGCAAAAGCTGAAAGCTGAAAGCAGAAAATTGAAATCATGAAGCTATCCATCCGTCCGCTCCTTGCTGCTTTCTGCTTTCTGCTTTCAACTTTTCAGTCCCACGCCATTCTCGCCAACGCCTGGCACATCCCGGACAATGCTGGCGATCTCAGCGGCACCAACATGTGCGGCCCGGAGTTCGAGTTTAGCACTACGAACACCATCACGATTTATTCCGGCGTGCAAAAATTTGGCAACTCCTACGGCACGGCCAACCAGACCGGCGGCTGGCTTTTTTACAAAGGAGCGACGCAAGGTTCATGGAGCAGCAACGCGCTGGGTTTCTATCTCAATGGCGGGCCGAGCCCGAACAATCAATACTGGAAAGCCACGTTCAACACGTCCGCCTTCGGGACGAACGAAGTCATTCAATACTATCTGTATCTCACGTTCGACGGCGGGAACAACGTCAGCAACACTTTCATTTACGCGCCCGCCGGTTTCGGCGACAAAGGCGGCGCGACCACCGGCACAAATGCAACCGCGCAGGCCAGTCCGTTCACCCTGCGCAATCGCTGCGCGTGGCTCTATCACGGCAGCAATCGCGTGGTCACCCAGGGCACGAACGCCAGCGTCAGCAACATCGAGTGCTGGCTCAAGGCCGGTTACATCGGCAAGGATGATTCGCTCGCCTCGCGTTACGCGGACAACGGGCGGATTTATTTCACCACGGACGGCTCGACGCCGGTTGGATCGCTCGGTTTCGGCAGCAACACGACGCAAGTCGCCACGATGAGCTTCGATCATCGCGAGAACGATCCGAGCCAGGCCGGCAACGCGATGTGGTGGCACGGCACGATCTCGAACGTCGCGCAATACACCACGTTGAAATACAAACTCAGCCTCTGGCACAGTGCGAACAGCGAAGAGAAATTTGCCGAATACGTCGCCGGCACGAACAACGCCGTGTTCAGCTACACGCTCGGCACGGTCGGCGATCCGGTGCTGACCGTGAATAATGTCAACGCCGACTACACCACGACGCACGTTTTCGTGGACGAAGTTGCCGGCGATTTCGTGCCGCTGAACCTTCTCTTCACGCCGAACGCCTCGAATCTCACGCTCGCGGAAATATTCTCCAACGTGAACCGTCGCGACCGCGCCACGCTCGACGCCAACGGCGATGGCATCGAGGACGGCATCGTCGGCCCGGACGGCAACAGCATCGTGGCGAACGACGGGACGAATTATTATCAGGCTTACCCGATGACGACGACCGGCACGCCCGGCCAGTATTCGCTCACGTTAAACGCGCAGAAGACCGGCGCGTATCGGCTCACCGCGCGTTACAAAGTCACGGGCAACACCAACTGGTTCTGGTATTCCAGCAATGGCCGCCGCGATCACGCCGTCGTCGTCTCGCCCAAAAAGTCCCGCGACATCGTGCTCTACGAGTTGAACGCCATCAACGTCGAGTCGCAGGGCATCTCACAATCCGAGCGCAGCACGTTCACCGATCTTTACGACGGACCGGGCTCGCGTGCTTACAACGCCACGAACGCGAAGTTCAATTTGAACTACGTCACGAACCTCGGCGTGAACTGGTTGTGGTTTCAGCCGATTCATCCGAACGGCATTGAGGGACGCTTCACCGATCCGGACACCGGCCTGCCCTACGAAGTCGGCAGTCCTTACGCCGTGAAAAACTTTTTTGAGATCAATCCGCTGATGAGCAAGGCCAACACGCGCGGCGCGGCGATGCAGGAGTTCACCAACTTCATCGCCGCCGCCGACAACGCCAACGTGAGCATCATGTTGGATGCCGCGTTCAATCACACCGCCTACGACGCCGAGTTGGCGGCCAGCGGAGTTTACTACTGGGGCGGCGCGGGCAATCCAAACAACTGGCAGCCCACCGACGAAATCCGCAATCGCGAGGCGCGCGTTTATTCCCGCACCGACGCCTACGACATGCGCGCCTCCGGCACGGGCAACATCGCCAACGCGCCGGATCGTTACGACTTCGGCAAATGGAACGACGTGAAGGATATTTATTTTGGCCGCTACGCCGCGTTGTGGGCGAACTCCAGTTCCACTGGCGCGCAATTGAACGAGAGCGATTGGTTCGACAAAAGCATCGGCAGCGAAAATTCCTCCGGCGACGGCAACGGTCACTTCGACACCGTCACGCAGAACGTCTGGCGCTATTTCGCCGACTATATCCTTTACTGGCTCGACAAGACCGGTTGCACCAACGGCACGCCCGCAAGTCTCACGGCGAAGGGCATTGACGGTTTGCGCGCGGACTTCGGCCAGGGTCTGCCGCCGCAATGCTGGGAATACATCATCAACAAGACGCGTGCGCGGAAATGGGATTTTGTTTTCATGAGCGAATCGCTCGATGGCGGCGCGGTGACCTATCGCTCGAACCGCCACTTCGACATGCTCAACGAGAACATCATCTTCGCGCTCAAGTCCGCGGCGAACGCGAGCGACTACCGCAACGCGTTCGAGAGCCGTCGCACTTCCTACGGTCAGGGCCTGGTGCTGATGAACACTACGTCGCACGACGAGGAGAATTATGACGATCCGTATCAGGCGCTCATCCGCTACTCCGTGGGCGCGACGATTGACGGTGCGCCGATGATTTTCTACGGGCAGGAACAAGGCATCTCGCGCGCCTTCGGCTTTGATCGTTACCAGGTGAACTTCGGAAAAACCATTCCGCACTTCATGAAATACAACTCGATGCAGCCGATCCTCGCGCCCGTCAACCGCAACTACGGCCTGGATCAACTCTATCCCGTTTACGCCGGCATCAATCAAGCGCGCCAGTTCAGCCGCGCGCTGCGCAGTTCCAATCGTTACTACCTGGATCAAACTGGCGGGAGCGGCGCGCAACCGCAGATTCATTCCGTCGCGAAATACGAAACCGCCAACGCCTCGCCGAATTTCACCGACGTCGTCTTCGCGTTCGCCAATCTCGACCGGAACAACAATCAGCAGGGCAATTTCAACGTCAACATCGCGCAGAACGGCGCGAACCTTTTCGGCATCAAATCCAACCGCACTTACAACGTAAAGAATATCGCGGCCTATACTGCGATTGACGGCAATCGCCGCAACAACTGGCTTATCCCCGGAAATGTTTCCGGCACCAACCTGCTCAACAACGGATTGTTCGTGCTGTTGAAGAAAGTTCCCGCGGCCGACGCAGCCTGGGCAACCGATCCGTTTGAAGCGCAGTATCTCAAACTCTATGACGTGACCCCGCCCGCTGCCCCCGCGACACCCGTCGCCGCCGCGTATGTCGTCGGTACTAACGTGACGTTCAGTTGGACCGCCATCAGCGACCCCGATGGCGGCGTGAGCGGCTATCACGTCATCATCGGCACGACGCCCGGCGGCTCGAATGTGTTCAACGGCACCTTGACCGGCACGTCGCAAAACGCGAGCGGCAGTTACGGGCAAACCCTCTACGCGCGCGTCAGCGCCATCAACAACGCGGGCATCGAAGGTTCATTCAGTGGAATTTCTTCCGGCACAATTCTGCTCGACCCGAGCGCCGACAATGACGGCGACGGCATGAGCAACGGCGCGGAGGCGATTGCGGGAACGAATCCGTTGGACGCAAATTCCGTCCTGCGCATCCTGAGTTTGTCCACGGGAAACCTGCTCACCTGGTCAAGCGTTTCGGGCAAAACGTATCAAGTCCACGCCACGCCGGACTTGCTGACCGGCTTCGCGCCCTTGAGCGGCACGATCACCGGACTGGGGACGACCGCGACTTACCTCGATGCCGGCGCGACCAACGCGCAACGGTTCTACCGGGTGAAGATTGCGCCCTAATTCGCTTCACGCGTCGCCCTTCTTTGTGAGCCTTGGAAACAGGAGTTGATTGAACAGATTGCAGGCGAAGGGAGCGAAGCGTCAGGTAGTCTGCGGTTGACTTCGACTGACTTCATTTTGACGAATGAATCCGTTTGCAGCCCCGGAGCAAGCTCGCCTCCATCGAGTATTCAACAGCCGGTCCTGAAAACAAAGAAGCCGTTGCTCTCGGAACGGCTCTGAGAAAACGGAAAGCGATTACTGCCGCCGGCGGGCGCGCTGAATCACCAGCAAGCTGCCGAGGCCAAATAACATGGCGACCGCAGGTTCAGGCACGGGCGTGATTGTGTAGGAATCAACCAGTCCGCCGGAATTGTAGGGAACGCTCCAGTCCGATATGGACTGACTTGGATTCGCCAAGGCGTCAACGGCGCTATCGCCCCCGCCGCCGCCGCTGGTGTAAACGTCAAAGAAGAAACTGTTGCCAACGCCAAGTCCGAGCGACGCAAAGGGCGCCGTGATGGTAAGGGAGGTGGCATCCTTGGTGATTGAAAGCCCGGGCAACGCTGGGCCTCCCGCAAACGAGCCGATACCGCCGATCTGAGCCCAGGCACCGGTGAATTGGTGCAGTTGAACTCCGTTGCCGCTGTCAACCCAACTGCCGACCCAATAGTCCATGCCGCTGCTCATGCTGATAGGGCGGCCCCAGCCATTTCCCACAG